>JAEMQZ010000149.1 GCA_016463595.1 Synechococcales cyanobacterium SupBloom_Metag_052
GGGGTGGCCCTGGCAGGCCTGGGACTGGGGGGCTGGCTGGCCCTTCGGCCGAAGCCGGAGCTGGGCATTCCCTTGCCGGTGCAGCCCCTTGCGACCCAGCCGGCCAACCTGGCCAAGCCCAAAGCCAAACCTCCCCAGCCGGAGCTGCCCCTCCAAGCCGTTGAGCCCAGCGAAGCCCAACTACAGCGGCTGCTGGAGGCCTGGTTCCAAGCCAAAGCGGCCGTGCTCACCGGCCAGGCCCCGGCCCTACCCCCTAGCCAGCTGGCCGTCGCTTCCCTAGTGGGAGCTCTGGATCAGGACCGCCAGGCCGACCTCGATCGCGGCGAAACCCAAACGGTGAGCGCCAAGGTCACCGGCCTGGAGATCGGCAGCCGTAGCCCGGAGCGGATCGAGGCCAAGGTCAGCCTCCTCTACGGCGACGAGCGACGCAGCCAGGCCGGCAAGCTGCTAGAGCAGACCCCAGAAGGCGAACGCCAAAACACGTACGTGTTTGGCCGCAATCAGAAGACGTGGAAACTGGAACGGGTGATCTTCCAAACCAGCCAACCCTGACGACCCGGTTGGCAGCCCTGACCCCCAAGCCTGGCTGCAGAAACTTTGGCTTGGCCCACCGGTCGCTTGGCGCTTGGCTGAGGACTTCTAAGGCCCACGCCCAGCACCAGGCGAGCCCTCAGGGGATCCGCCTTTTTACGATCAGCCCATAAGGGCGTCCCGCCTCCCCGCCGCCACACCGATGTTTGACGAGCTGTCCCAGCGTTTTGAAGATGCCGTTAAAAGCCTGAGGGGGCAGGCCACCATCTCTGAATCCAACGTGGAGGCCGCCCTGCAACAGGTGCGCCGCGCCCTGCTGGAGGCCGATGTCAGCCTCAGCGTTGTCAAGGATTTTGTTGAGGACGTGCGTCGCCGGGCCGTGGGCGCCGAGGTGGTGCGCGGCGTTAGCCCCGACCAGAAGTTCATCCAGCTCGTGCATGAGCAACTGGTGGAGGTGATGGGCGGCGGCAATGCCCCCCTTGTCCAGGCCGCCGTTGCCCCCACGGTGGTTCTGATGGCCGGCCTGCAGGGCGCCGGCAAGACCACCGCCACGGCCAAGCTGGGCCTACACCTCAAGGAGCAGGGCCGCCGCACCCTGCTGGTGGCCGCCGATGTCTACCGGCCCGCCGCCATCGACCAGCTGCGCACCCTGGGCAACCAAATCGGCGTGGAGGTGTTCAGCCTGGGCACCGAGGCCAAACCCGAGGACATTGCCGCCGCTGGCGTGGCCAAGGGGCGCGCCGAAGGCTTCGACACCGTGATCGTCGACACGGCTGGGCGCCTCCAGATCGACCTCTCGATGATGGAGGAGATGGTGCGGATCCGCAGCGCAGTGGCCCCGGACGAGGTGCTGCTGGTGGTGGATTCGATGATCGGCCAGGAGGCAGCCGAACTCACCCGCGCCTTCCACGACCAGATCGGCATCACTGGAGCCGTGCTGACCAAGCTCGATGGCGACAGCCGCGGCGGCGCCGCCCTCTCAATCCGCAAGGTGAGCGGCGCCCCGATCAAGTTCATCGGCACCGGCGAGAAGGTGGAGGCCCTGCAGCCCTTCCACCCCGAGCGCATGGCCAGCCGCATCCTGGGCATGGGCGATGTGCTCACCCTGGT
>JAEMQZ010000022.1:0-16984 GCA_016463595.1 Synechococcales cyanobacterium SupBloom_Metag_052
CGACAAAAACGAAGCGGTCGCGCTTGAGCCAGTCGTCGAGGATGTCGAACCATCCCCGGGCTGAAGGCGCGCGCCCTACAGCGATCGTCATGGTTTGGAAATGGGCAGTGCGGGGCGGATTCCCGCGGGCTGAAGGTGACCGGGCGATCGTAACAACGTTCCCTGGCATCGCGAGGGCCGCCGCAATGGGCTGACATGCCAGGGTCCAATTGGTTTTTTCGCCCTGCTGGCCCCTGGTCCCGGCGCCAGGGCTTCGGCAGCCTGATTAGGCCCGGCCCCGGAACCCGTTCTGGTGGGTCCGTGAAGGGGGCCGCCGGGTCCGCCAGGGGGGGAGCCAAGATGGCAGACCCCCCTGGTTCTGCCTCACCCATGGCTTCGCGTCAAACCCCAGTTCCCGCCAAGCCGGGTGCCTCCCAAGAGCTGCTTGAGCAGTCCGTGTTGGGCTCTCGGCGCCTCTCCAATGTGCTGGTGGCAGGGGCCGTGACCATTGGTGGCGTGGGCTTCCTGCTGGCCAGTGCCTCCAGTTACACCGGCCTAGACCTGCTGCCCCTGGGCCAGCCCTCCAGCCTGATCTGGGTGCCCCAGGGTCTGGTGATGGGCCTTTACGGCCTGGCCGCCGCCCTGCTGGCCACCTATCTATGGACCGTGATCGGCATCGATGTGGGTGCCGGCACCAACCGCTTTGACCGGGCCAGTGGCGAACTGCTCGTGACCCGCCAGGGCTTTCGCCAGCTGATCAAGGTGGAAGTGCCGATCAAGGACATCCAGGCCGTGAAGGTGGAGGTTCGCGATGGCCTCAGCCCCCGCCGTCGCCTGGCCCTGCGTTTGCAGGGTCGCCGCGACCTGCCCCTGACCCGGGTCGGTGAACCCATGCCCCTGGACCAACTGGAGCAGGGTGGCGCCGAATTGGCCCGCTTCCTGGGCGTCCCCCTGGAGGGCGTCTGAGCCATGGCTAAGCCTCCTTTTCCGGTAACCAACGCCTTGAGTCGCCTCTTGTTAGTGGCGGTGCTGCTGCTTAGCCCCTTTGCTTTGGCGGCCTGCGCCGGGGCCAAGCCCCCGGCGGCCCTGGGCTGTGGCGCCGGAACCTTGCCCTGTTTGAAGGGCAAGGCAGTGATCCTCTTGACCACGAACAAAGGAGAGGTGCAGCTCAACCTCGATGGCGACAGCGCACCGCTGACTGCCGGCAATTTTGTCGATCTGGTGGGCCGGGGCATCTATAACGGCACCCTCTTTCACCGGGTCGTGAAGGAGCCAGTGCCGTTTGTCGTCCAGGGCGGTGACCCCCTCAGCGCCGATCCCAAGGTGAATCCCGAACTACTGGGTTCTGGGGGCTTCATGGATCCGGCTACGGGCCAGCAGCGCCAGATCCCCCTGGAAATTCTCCTGGCCGGTGAAGCGGAACCCCGCTACGGCGCTCCCCTCTCGGGTCCGGGCCAGCAGGGCCGCATCAAGCTTGTGCATGCCAGAGGGTCCCTGGCCATGGCCCGTAGCAACGATCCCAATTCGGCCAGTTCCCAGTTCTATGTAGCCCTACGCGCCCTGCCCGAGCTTGACGGCCGCTACGCGGTCTTTGGGCAGGTGACCAAGGGCATGGAGGTCGTTGATCGACTCGTGCAAGGCGACAAGCTGATCAAGGCTGTCGTGGTGGAAGGCGGCACCCTGGTGAAGGACAACCCCTGAGCCCATGGTGCCTAGGCTGGTACCCGCTTTTCGAGCACACTGGCCTTGAGAAGTTCGGTGTTGACTCCCGAGGCCCGCTCGAGGGCCACCTTGCCGGTGCGGGCAATTTCGAGGATGCCGTAGGCCTCGAGCAATTGCTCTAAGGCCACCAGTTTGCCGGGGTCTCCCACCACCTCCAAGGTCATGGCGTCATCGGCCACGTCGACGACTTTGGCCCGGAACGCTTGGACGAGATCAAAAATGGCGCCGCGGGTTTCGGCGTTGGCTGAGACTTTCAGCAGCATCAGCTCCCGCTCCACTGCCGGGATGGTTGAAAGATCAATTACGCCGAGCACATTCACCAGCTTGTTGAGCTGCTTGGTCATCTGCTCAAGGGTGCGGTCGTCGCCTTCCACCACCATGGTGAGCCTGGAGGAGCCTGGCTTTTCGGCCGGTCCCACCGCCAGACTTTCGATGTTGAACCCGCGTCGGGCAAACAGGCCGGAGATGCGGCTCAGGGCGCCGGATTCGTCTTCAACTAGCACCGAAAGGGTGTGCTTCATGCCCAGGGCGCTCTCTGTGCCAATCCGTCCCCCAAATTACGCATCGGTGCGCAGGCTTGGGCCTGGGAGCTGCCCCAACCAGTTCAGCAGGCTGCGGTTGAACCGCTCGGGATCTTCATCGTGGGGGCAGTGGCCCGCCCCTTCGAGCAGCACCAGGTCCAGGTCTGGCCTGTGCCGTTGCAGCTGGTGGCGGACCGACGGCGGCACCAGGGTGTCGCGGCTGCCCCAGATCACCAGCAGGGGCAGGTCGAGTTGGTCCAGCAACTGCGGTGCCGTCGCCCCCCGGGGCCGCAGGGCCATGGCGATGCTCATGGCCCGCAGGGCCTGGGCCGCCTGGGGCCGCAGGGCGGGCCGGGCCACCAGGCGGCGCAGCTCCGGATCGGGGCCCTGGCCGCTGGGGTAGGCGGCCGCCAGGGCGCCATCGAGCAGGGGGGTGCGGGCGATCAGGGGAATCAGCAGCTCCAGGGGCAGCAGCCGGCAGGCCCAGGTGACCAGCCAGCGCTGCAGGCGCCGGCGCCAGGGGGGGCGCCGCTTCGGCACGGGCATCAGCAGGGTGGGATCGGCCAGGGGAGCCACCACCACGGCCCGCACCCAACCAGGTGCCCAGACACCACAGCTCAGGGCGACCAGGCCGCCCAGGGAGTTGCCTATTAACACCGCTGGGGCTTGCACCACCTGTTCCAAGAAGGCGACTACCTGACGGGCCCAGAGGCGGTTATCGAGGCGCAGCTTGGGCTGGCTGGAGGCGCCGAAGCCCACCAGGTCGAGGGCGTAAACGCACCAGCCGGCTTCGGCGAGCGCGCCGGCGTTATGGCGCCAGTGGCCACTGGCGGCGCCAAAGCCATGGAGCAGCACCAGGGCCGGATCGCTCCGATTCCCCAGGCGGCGCCAATGGACGGCCAGGCCCCGCCAGTGCCAGGTCGCCGCCTCGCCCCAGGCCGCGCCTGCCGGGGCGACTGGGCAAGGGACGGGGCTAGCCAGCATGGGGGCTAAGGGGCCAGGGGAATCCAGCTTGGCCGGTCGTTGGCCGGGCTGGGGTTTTCAGGGCTCCCAGGGCAGGGCCCCAGGCCCGGTTCCACCGGCTGCCAGCCTTGGCCCAGGCGCGGCACGGCGGTTGAACGTTCTTGGGGGCGAGGGGGCGCAAGCCGAAGGCACGCAAGTCGAAGGCACCATCGAGGAAGGCTCCGTCCACCTCCAGGTTGGTAGTGGTTTTTTTCGACCTGAATCACGGCCCTCACGGGATTTGGGCGTGCTTCTGGCCCAGCAGCTGGCGGCCCAGCGGCGCAGCGACAGGCCCGAAGCCCCGGGCCTGCGGGTGCTGGATCTGATGGCCGGTTGTGGCATTCGCAGCCTGCGCTACGGCGTGGAAGCCGGGGCGGCCGAGGTTTGGGCCAATGACGCGGACCCCGATCGCCTGGCCCTGCTCGAGGCCAACCTGGCCGGTTTAGGCGGTGGGCGCTGCACGACGCGCACGGCCCAAAAGCTCCTGGCTGGCTGCCTTTTGCGCGAGCAGCGCTTTGATCTGATCGACCTCGATGCCTTTGGTTGTCCCAGCGCCCTGGTGCCCCTGGCCCTGGAGGCCCTGGCCTTTGAGGGCGTGTTGTATCTGGCCAGCACCGATGGCCGCTCGCCCACCGGCCACGACCGCCCGGCGGCGATCCGCTCCCTGGGGGCGGCGGCCCGGGCCCATCCCGCCAGCTGGGAGCTGGCCCTGCGGCTGCAATTGGGGGTGCAGGCCCGGGCCGCCTGGGTGCTGGGCCGGGGGATTGAGCCGGTGTTCAGTTTCAGCGAGGGCCGCACCTTTCGCACGGCGGTGCGCTTGCGGCGCAAGCCCGGCCCCCAGGCGGAGCGTTTGCTGGGCCTGCTCGCCCATTGCCATGGCTGCGGCGACCAGCAGGTCCAGAGCCTGGTCCAGCTGCGCCAGTGGCGGCCTTGCCTCTGCCCGGACCAGGCCAACGCCCGCCTGTCGATTTCCGGGCCCCTTTGGATTGGGCCCCTCCAGGATCCGGCCAGCCTGGAGGCCCTGGCCTCGGCCTCCGGCGCCAGCTCCGCCAGCCTCAGCCCGGCGGGGGCGCGGCTGCTGGCCCAGTTGCGGCGCGACGACGGCCTGCCCGCCCGCTGCTGGCCCCTGGCCGAGCTGGCCAAGCGCATCGGCGGTGGCCCGCCGCCCCTGGGGGACCTGGTGGAGGCCCTGCGCCAGCAGGGCTGGAGCGCCCAGGCCAGTGGGGTGATGCCGGCCCAGCTGCGCAGTGATGCCCCCTGGGAGCGGCTGCTGCAGGTGGCAGCCCATGTCGTCCGGCCCGGTTAGGCCCCCGCGGCCCAGGGCGCCGCGCTAAATAGGTATGCGATTACGGGTTTGGGCCATGGCCTCGGAAATTTTTGGCATCGCAGCGGTCTTTTGGGTGCTGATCCCGGTGGGCCTGGTGGGCGGCCTGTTGCTGCTCAAACTCGAAAAGGAATAAGTCCAATCCCCTGGGCGACGATCGCGCTGGGTCCAGCTCACCTCTAGGCTCGTCCCTCACTGGCGCTCCTCCATGCAGGTTCTGGTCATCGGTGGTACGGGCGCCCTCGGTCGTCAGATCGCCAGGCAAGCCCTCGATGCCGGCCACCAGGTGCGTTGCATGGTGCGTTCGCCCCGCAAGGCCGCCTTTTTGCAGGAGTGGGGCTGTGAACTGACCCGAGGCGACCTGCTCGAACCCGCCAGCCTTGACTATGCCCTAGAGGGCCAAGATGTGGTGATCGATGCGGCCACCACGCGCCCTACCGATGAGGCCAGTATTTATCAGATCGACTGGCAAGGCAAGCTCAACCTGCTGAATGCCTGTGAGCAGGCCGGGGTTAAGCGATTCATTTTTGTGTCGTTGCTGGATGCCGAAAAGCACCGCAGCGTCCCCTTGATGGACATCAAATATTGCACCGAGCAGCTGCTGCTGGCCTCCGATTTCGACTACACGATCCTGCGTTGCGTTGCCTTTATGCAAGGCGTAATCGGCCAATTCGCCATCCCCGTGCTGGAAAGCCAAACGGTGTGGGTGAGTGGCACGCCCACGCCGATTGCCTACATGAACACCCAGGATGTGGCCCGCTTTGCTGTGGCTTCCCTGGAGCGCCCCGAAACCAGCCGCCAGGCGCTGCCGGTGGTCGGCCCCCGGGCCTGGACCACCAGTGAGGTGACCCAGCTCTGCGAAAAGTTCAGCGGCAGAACGGCCCGTATTTTCCGGGTGCAGCCCGTGCTGATCGGCCTGATGCGGGCGGTGACCAACTTCTTTGAGGCCAGCCTGAATGTGGCCGATCGCCTGGCCTTTGACGCCGTGACTGGCGGGGGTGTGACCCTTTCGGCGCCGATGGAGGAGAGCTATAGCTCTTTTGGTCTTGATCCCGGTGAGACCACGGGCCTGGAGGCCTACTTGCAGGAGTATTACGCCACGATCCTGCGCCGCCTGCGGGAGTTGGATGCTGACCTCGACAAGGACGCCAAGAAAAAGCTTCCCTTCTAACCAGGGCAAGGGCCCCGGGGAATTTGGGCCAGGGATTTAGTCTTTTTGTACTACTTTGCTGTAGTATGGCCAGCCTGCGCCACGTTTAGCCATGTCTGTTGCCCAGATCAAAAATTTGCAGCGCCGCTTCGCCAACCTGGAGCAGGAGGCGGTGGATGAAATCAACAGGGCCTGCGGCCACGAGCTCTGGCAGAGCCTGGGCTTTGATGCCCTCGATAGCCTGGAGGATGGCGATCGCCGCGCCCGGGCCAACTACTACTACGGCCAGTTGCAGGCCGTGCGGGAGTTGAAAAGCTGCCTCTAACCCCCCCCAGGCCTGGAGCCCTGGGGTTTTGGCTCAGGGCTATTAGCTCAGCACCGCTATGCAATCAATCTCCACCCGGCCTCCTTTGGGCAGGGCGGCCACCTGCACGCAGGCCCGGGCCGGAGAGACCCCCGCGCCGAAGACCTCGGCGTAGAGGGCATTGACCTTGGCGAAATCGGCCAGATCGGCCAGAAACACCGTGGTGCGGACGACCTGCCGGGGGCTGCAGCCGGCGGCGGCCAGCACCGCCTGCAGGTTGGCCAGCACTTGGCGGGTTTCTGCCTCCACATCACCCGAGCCCACCATGGCGCCCGTGGCTGGATCGAGGGCGATTTGACCGGAGCAAAACAACAGCCCAGCGGCCTTGACAGCCTGGTTGTAGGGGCCGACGGGGGCAGGTGCCGCCGCCGTGACGACGGCCTCAAGGCTGGGGGCTGGAGACATCGCAGCGGGGTGTAACGGGAGGTGGATCGATGCTATGGGGAAGCTCAACCGCCAGGAGCGGCCTTGGGGCGCGGTTCAGCCGCGCCAGTGGTCCTTGCTGTGGCGGTAGTGGGCGAACTCCCCAGCGTCGCGGCTCCGCATAAACAGGTTGCTGAGCAACTCCTCGCCAATCGTTGTTGGGATGGTCGGCCGTTGGGCCGCCCGCTCGCTCAGCACCTGCTGGAATCGCTCCTTGATGGCTTGATCGTGCGGGTGGAGGTGGTGGGCCCAGCGCAGGTTGGCCTCGGTGTATTCGTGGCTGCACCACACCCGGGTGGCGGCAGGCAGGGCCGCAAGCCGCTGGAGCGACTGCCAGAGCTGCTCTGGAGTGCCCTCCAGCAGCCGGCCACAGCCCCCGGCAAACAGGGTGTCGCCGCAGAACAATTCGCCCTGGCTTTGCTGATCTAGGGGCCCAGCAAGGGGCGGCAGGTAGTAGGCGATATGGGCGCGGGTGTGGCCTGGCATGGCCCACACCAGGATCTCCCTCCCCAGCAGGTTGAGGCGATCACCATCGCCCACCCCCTGGGTTTGGCAGGGGATCCGCTGGCGATCCGCCGCCGCGGCAATCACCTGCAGCTGGGGCCAGCGCTGGAGTAGCTCCGGCGTGCCGCCGATGTGGTCGTGGTGGTGGTGGGTGTGGAGCACGGCGATCGGCTCCAGCTGGTGCTTGTCCAGCCAGGCGATCACCGGTTCGGCCACTGCTGGATCCACCACAACGGCCTGGCCTGCTGGTCCATCGCTTAAACCCGTGCCACCGTTGCCACCGCCATGGAGGACAAACACATAGTTGTCCTCGAGCACTGGGATCAGGCTCACTTCAGTGGCGCCGCTGGCGAAACCAGTTGGTAGGGGCCATGTGCCATCCCCCGCGGCCCGGGCGGGCGAGCTCGCCGTCTGGGGGTTGGCCGATCCCGCTGCGCTCGGATACATCGTTAAAGTCCATGTCTAGGCCGATCCCCATGATCACTGTCGCTCTGGCCAAAGGCGGCCTGCTCAAGGATTCTGTTCGCCGCTTTGCCGCGGCGGGTTTGGATTTTTCGTCCCTGCTGGATCCGGTGAATCGCCAGTTGCGCGTAGAAAGTGCCTGCGGTCGCGCCCGGGCCCTGCTGGTGCGCAATGCCGATGTGCCGGTTTACGTGGCCTACGGCCAGGCCCAGCTCGGGGTGGTCGGTTACGACGTGCTGCGCGAGCATGCCTTACCTGTGGCCCAGCTAGTGGACCTGGGCTTTGGCGGTTGCCGCATGAGTGTGGCGGTGAAGGCCAGTAGCGGCTATCGCCAAGCGGTGGACCTGCCCGCCCATTGCCGTGTCGCCAGCAAGTTCACCCGCTGCGCCCAGGACTATTTCGCTGCCCTCGATCTGCCGGTGGAACTGATCCATTTGGCGGGTTCGGTGGAACTGGGCCCGATCACCGGCATGTCCGAAGCGATTGTGGATTTGGTGGCCACGGGTCGCACCCTGGAGGAAAACGGCCTGATCGCCATCGAAGACCTGTTCCACAGCACCGCCCGCCTGGTGGGCCACCCCCTGTCGATGCGGCTCGACCACGGTCCCCTGCAGGCCCTAGTCGACCGACTCGCGGCCCTTTCGCCAGCGGCGCCAACCTCCCCTTCTTCAGTCACCTCTTCTTCAGTGCCCCCTTCTCCTGTGCCCTCGGTTGCGGTAGCGACCTGATGGTCAGCAGCGATCGGCAACGGCTACTGCGGCTGTTGCCTTACCTGGCCCAGGACCGACGCCGCCTCACCCTCAGCTTGGTGCTGTTGATCCCCGTGGCTCTTGGGGCTGCGGTTCAACCGCTGCTCGTGGGCCAGGCCATCTCGGCCCTGCGCCACGAGCCAACCATGCCCTGGTTGGCGGGCCAGAGCGTGCCCGAGGTGCTGCGCACCCTGGTGGGCCTATTGCTGGTGGCCGTGGTAGTGCGCCTTGGCTTGCAGGGGGTGCAGAGCTACAACGTTCAGGCCGTCGGCCAGCGGCTCACGGCCCGGATCCGTGACGACCTGTTTGCCCACGCCCTCGACCTTTCCCTGCGCTTTCACGACCGCACCCCGGTCGGCAAGCTGCTCACCCGCCTCACTAGCGACGTGGATGCCCTGGCCGAGGTCTTCGGCAGTGGCGCCGTGGGCGTGCTGGCTGACCTGGTCACCCTGCTGGTGATCGCGATCACGATGGTCTCGATCGAGCCGCGGCTCGGTGCCCTGCTTCTGGTCAGCCAGGTGCCCGTCACGCTGACGATCCTCTGGTTACAGGGGCGTTACCGCAAGGCCAATTACCGGGTGCGCGAGGAGCTGGGCCAGCTCAATGCCGATTTGCAGGAAAACCTGCAGGGCCTTGAAGTGGTGCAGATGTTCCGCCGTGAGACTTACAACAGCGCCCGCTTTGTCCGCACCACCAATGCCTATCGCAAGGCCGTTGATGGCACGATCTTTTTTGATAGCGCCATCTCGGCCCTGATCGAATGGGTGGCCCTCACGGCGATCGCCGTGGTGTTGGCCCTGGGGGGCTGGATGGTGTCGGCGGAAGTCATGGGCTTGGGCACCCTCACCACCTTCATCCTCTATTCCCAGCGTCTATTTGATCCCCTGCGGCAACTGGCCGAACGCTTCACCCAGATCCAGGGCGGCCTCACCGCTGTTGAGCGGATTGGTGAACTGTTTGAAGAGTCGATTGACATCCAGGATCTCCCCCACGATGAGCGCTCCCATGCAGCCCAGCTCAGTGGTGGCCTGCGCAATAGCGCCGGTGAAGTGATCTTTGATCGGGTGTCTTTCGCCTACCGCAGCGACAATCCAATCCTTGAAGATCTCTCCTTCAGTATCGCCCCCGGCGAGCATGTGGCCCTGGTGGGTCCCACCGGATCGGGGAAGACCACGGTGATTCGCCTGCTCTGTCGCCTCTACGAACCCCAGCAGGGCCGGATCCTGCTCGATGGTATCGACATCCGCGAGTTGCCGATCCAAACCCTGCGCCAGCGGCTGGGGGTGGTGCTCCAGGACACCTTCCTGTTCAGCGGCAACGTGGCCGAGAACCTGCGCCTCGATGCCGAGATCAGCGACCCCGAACTGCAGCGTCTTTGCCATGAACTAGGCCTTGATCCCCTGCTGAGCCGCCTCCCCCAGGGTCTGGAAAGCCCCTTGCGCGAACGGGGCGGCAATCTCTCCTCGGGAGAACGCCAGTTGCTCTCGGTAGCCCGGGTGGGGATCCGCAACCCTTCGGTGCTGGTGATGGATGAGGCCACCGCCTTCCTCGATCCTTCGACTGAGGCGACCCTCCAGGCCGACCTGGAGCGGCTCTTGCAGGGCCGCACGGCGATTGTGATCGCCCACCGCTTGGCCACCGTGGAGGCGGCAGACCGGATTCTGGTGCTCAAACGCGGCAAATTGGTCGAGCAGGGCACCCATAGCGAATTGCGCGCCGCCGGCGGCCTCTACGCCCAGTTGGCCGACCTTCAGGAGCGGGGTCTGGCCCGGCTCTAGGAGGCCATCGGCCGAGCCGCCGGCGCCCAGGCCCCTGACCCGGGCAGGGTCTGGAGCCAGGTGTTGATCCGTTCTGCCAGCAGGGCGGGGTCCTGACGCATTGGCAGGTGGCCCAGCCCTGGCAGCACCTCCAGCTCGTGCTGGATGGCGTAGCCAGCAAGGTGGCTGACGTAGCGCGGTTCCATCACCCGATCGGCGCTGCCCACCAGCCAGAGGCTGGGCACCTGCAGGGCGGCCGTCAGGGCCGGCAGCTGGCGTACGGCACCCCGGTTGGTACTGCAGGCCAGGAGGCCCCGGGCTGCGCGCTCTTCGGCCACTAGGGGACTACGGATCGCCTCCAACGCTGGGAGGTCGGCCATCCAGCGGGGCCGCAGGCTGATGAACGCCGCTCCGGCCTGGCGCACGCGGGCGAAGACCCGTGGTTGATACACACCGCCGCCGGCGGCGATCTGGACCAGCCCCACCAGCTGGTTGCCCAGGCCAGCGGCGGCGTGGAGGGCGACGCTGCCACCGAGGGAATGGCCGACGAGCACCAAGGGCCTGCCAGCGGCCTGATGCCTGGCCTGCTCCGCCAGCCAGCGGCCGAAGGAGGCCAGGGTGGGCTGGAGCTGCCTGGGCCTGGGCCGATCGCCAAAGCCCGGCAGGTCCGGGGCCCAGCAGTCCCATTGGGGCTCCAGCTCCTTCACCAGGGGCTGCCACAGCCGTCCTGATAGCAACCAGCCATGCAAAAACACCAGCAGGGGGCGTGGGGACAAGGCTGCTGCCATGAAAAGACCCCAGCCTGCAACAGCCACCGCCCCCATCGGCCAGGATCCACCCATGGTTAGCTCCTCCGACTCCAAAAGCTTCCAGGACGAAGCCCTGGCGGGGATGTACGGCGGCGGCCATCTCCTTTGCAGCACGGCCAACCCCAAGTTGGCCCTGGTGCTCAGCTGCGAGCGGCAGATCGACCTGTTTGAACTGGAGCAACTCTGCGATGCGGTCGGCTGGAGCCGCCGGCCCGTGCGCCGGGTGCGCAAGGCCCTTGAGCACAGCCTGCTCTGGGTGGGGCTCTGGCGCCATGAGCAGCGCATACCCCGGCTGGTGGGCTTCGCCCGCTGCACCGGCGATGGCGTGATCGAGGCCACCGTCTGGGATGTGGCCATCCACCCCCTCTACCAGGGCTGCGGCCTGGGCAAGCAGCTGATGGACTACCTGCTCAACCAGCTGCGCGCCATGGAGGTGGAGCGGGTAAGCCTGTTCGCCGATCCCCAAGTGGTGGGCTTCTACGAGGCCCAGGGCTGGGAACTGGAACCCCTGCAGCGCCGCTGCGCCTTTTGGTATTCGCCCTGAATGTCGGCTTCGCTGGCTCAGCCCAGGCAGCCGCCGATGGTTGGCCTTGGGATCGAGATCGGCGCCGGCGGAGATCGGGGCGGCGCACGTCGCCGGTGGTTGAGGCCCTTTGTTGCGCCCTATCCGTAGAAACTCCTAATTGCAACTCCAGGCCGGTTGATCGATTGTGAATGGGACGGGATTCGGAGGCTCCATTGATGGAAGATACCCCCCCTCAGCATCACCTAGGAGTGAACTGACGCTGCGGCTCCTGCGCCAACAGTTTCAACTGATTCAACGCGTCCAGGCCATTTGGTTACCCTTTGCATCGTGCCAGGTGCCCCAGGGGATGGACATGACACTTAAAGCCCAAGGCCCCAGGCGACGCCGTTTGTAGCTCCGAACCGATTAACTTCCCCACATCTGCCATAAAAACATGGCTATAATTTAAGCAGTCACTACTGCTTACTGCGCTGTTTAATCAGGAAGAATGGTCTATTAGCCCGGTGCCTCGTTGCCGGGCTTTTCAATGGGCTGCTCTTGCAGCTGTTTGCTGCGGGGGCCATCGCCCTAGTGGATCCAATCTTTGGATTGGCGGCTGTAGCGATGGGGGCAGGGGGACTTGAACCCCCACAGCCTTGCGGCCTGCGGATTTTAAGTCCGCTGCGTCTACCAATTCCGCCATGCCCCCGGCGCGATGCCCCCTGGGCGGCCACCACCAAGCCATCCTAGATTCAGGGGGCTTGATCGTTCGTGGCTCCGTGGTTTTGCCTGGCTTGCCAAGCACCGACATCCTTTTGGCCCTCGGCGCGGCCGTCGCCCTCGGTGGTGCCTACCTGGTGGTGGTGCCCCTGGCGCTCTACTGGTGGATGAACCGTCGCTGGATGGTGATGGGCAGGCTGGAGCGCACGGGGATTTACGGCCTGGTGTTCCTGTTTTTCCCTGGCCTGATCCTCTTTTCACCGTTCCTGAATCTGCGCCTGGCAGGCCAGGGCAAGGCCTGATGGCCATCCCCCCCTCTGAGCCCGCCCCTAAGCCGAATGGCATGACCCGCGGTAAGGCCCTGATCCTGGGAGTTGCCTTTTTTGGCCTCGGGGCTGGGGGCTACGGGCTCTTCCAGCTGGCCGGCTTCGGCGAGGCGTCAGCCGGGATTGCCGCTGAGGCGGTGCTGATCCTGATCGTGATCGGCTGGATCGGTTCCTACCTATTCCGGGTGGTCAACGGCAACATGACCTACATGCAGCAGCGGCGGGATTACCGCAGCCGCTATGAATCCGCCACCGAAGACGAGCTTCAGAAGCAGTTTGGGGCCCTGCCGGTTGCTGAGCAGGAACGGTTGCTGCGGGACCTGGGTCAATTGGACGATTCCGCCGAGCCCGGTGGACCGATCGCCCCATAGGCTCACGGTCATTGCCTGCCAATCGGCCCGATGAGCGCTGACGCGATCTCCCCTGTTGCCGGAACCGGCACTTTGATCCAGCGCTGTTTCGCGCGGCTCAAGCAAGACGGGCGCTGTGCCCTGATGCCCTTCCTGGTGGCTGGCGATCCAGACCTGGCCACGACCCGGGCCAGCCTGCTGGCCCTCCAGGGGGCCGGAGCTGACTTGATTGAACTCGGCATCCCCTACAGCGACCCCCTCGCCGATGGGCCCGTGATTCAGGCCGCAGCCGGCCGGGCCCTGGCCTCAGGCACCACCCCGGGCCGGGTGTTGGAGATGCTCGCCAGCTTGAAGGGGGAGTTGCACACTCCTGTGGTGCTGTTCACCTACAGCAACCCCCTGTTGAGCCGGGGCATGGAGCGCTTCTGCCAGGAGGCCGCCGCCGCCGGCGCCGCCGGTCTCGTGGTGCCCGACCTGCCCTTGGAGGAAACCGCCAAGCTGTCGCCCATGGCTGCCGCCCAGGGCCTGGATCTGGTGCTGCTGGTGGCCCCCACCACCCCAGCAGAGCGGATGGTCCGTATCGCTGCCGCCAGCCGCGGCTTCACATACTTGGTGTCCGTGACCGGTGTGACCGGCACCCGCACCAGCCTGGAGGGCCGGGTTGAAGGCTTGGTGCAGCAACTCAAGGCCATGGGCCCCACCCCGGTGGCGGTGGGGTTTGGCATCGCCAGCGCGGATCAGGCTCGCCAGGTCAGGGACTGGGGGGCCGATGGCGCCATCGTCGGCAGCGCCTTGGTGAAGGTGATGGCGGCGGCGGCGGCCGCTTCCCAGGAGCCAGCCGCCGCAACGGCCACTGCTGCCGCAGTTTTTTGCGCCGAGCTGCGCGCGGCGCTAGACCACTGATCTTGACTGTGATTGCCCCTGTCCCATGCCTGGCGAGCGTCCAGGCGGGTCTGGACCCAGCCATGCTCCTGAACCAACCCCTGGTGGCCGCCGTTTGCCGGCTCGCTTTGGGTCTGGCGGCCGTGCTGGTGATGCGCACCTTGGCCCATCGCCAGCTGGGCCTGAGCCGGGTCCAGGGCCAGGCCGATCCCTTCCTGGCTGGCCCGACCTTGCGCACCGCCAGCCAGCTGGCCCTCGTGCTTGTCGCGGATTGGAGCTGGGCGGCCCTGCCGCTGGCGGCCCAGGTCAACCAGCTCTACCAAGTCGCCTCGGGCTTGGTGGTCCTGCTGTTGGTGGTGCGGCTGATCAATGGTGGCCTGGATCGCCTGCTGGCTGTGGTGGCAAGTCGCCTTGGCGAAACCACAGGTCTGGAACGGATTGCGGACCTGCTGCCGATGCTGCGGGGCGCCACCTGGCTACTGGGTGTGCTGGTGTATCTGCAGAACCAGGGCCTGCAGCTCACGGCCGTGCTGGGCGCCCTGGCCGGGGCTGGCCTGGGCATTGGCTTAGCCCTAAGGGCACCAGCCCGGGATTTTTTCAGTTATCTGACAATTTTGCTGGAGCAGCCCTTCCAGCTGGGTCAGTTGTTGCGCTTCGACGATGTCATGGGCCGGGTGGAGAAGGTGGGATTGCGCTCCACCCAACTGCGCAGCCTTGATGGCGAATTGGTGGTGATCAACAATGCCAACCTGCTGTCCAAAACCCTGCGCAACTACGGCGACCAGCAGGAGCGGCGCGTTTTGCAGCGACTGCTGCTGCGCCTCGACAGCGGCGCTGAGGCGGCAGCCCGTTTTCCCCAGCTGGCCCGGGCCGCCATCAGCCCCTGGCCCCAAGCGCGCTTTGATCGCTGTCACTTGGTGGAGTTGACCTCCGCTGGGCTGTTGTTTGAGCTGGCCTACTTTCTCGATGCTTCCGACCCCAACCTGGCCTTTGATCGTCAGCAGGCGATCAATCTCGAGCTTTTGGCCTCCCTGGAGCGCTCTGGGCTGGCCCTGGCGGATTCAGCAGGGCTGCTTCCGGTTCCCAGGGTCAACCCGGGCCCATAGCCCTAAAGGGTCAAGGGCAGGTTTTAACTTCCAACGGCCTGGCGGGCGACTTGGCATGCCCCGATGCTGCTGAACTTGGGCTGGGCCGGCCAGGTTTTAGGGTCTGCACTTGTGCTGCAATCGGTTGCCATGCGCTTTGTGCTTTGGGGTCGCTATTGCGACAACGCCCTAGAGAAGCGCACGCCCTTCCGGGAGCACCATCTGGCGGGATTGCGCCAGCAACAGCAAGAAGGCTTGCTGATTACCCTGGGCCCCACCGCCGATAGCCGCCAGGTCTTTGGCATCTATGAGGCCGAAAGCCAAGATCAAGTAGAGGCCCTGCTCCATGGCGACATTTATTGGCGCGAAGGTATCTGGGTGGAGCTGTCGGTGTATCCCTGGATCCAGGCCCTCTAAACCCCAGGCCCCCTAAAAAATGAGCTGTTACCCCGGGTTGATCGGATTGTTTTAACTGGCTGGAACGCTGTTTTTGGGCTGGAGAGCCGGCGATGGCAGGGGCGCCCAGCCGGCTAAGGCCTGCTGCCACACGTAGAGGCCCACCTGCTCGGCCCCCCCGGTCCCTAGCACCTGGCCATAGCCCCCCATCTGGCCGATCCCCTGGTTTGCAATCGTGGCAATCGCTGCCGGGCTGGTGATGCCCTGCTGCTCGAGGGCCTTCAACTTCAAGGTGCGACCGCGGCGGATGATGTTGCCCCCATGGATGTGGCAACCGGCGCAGTGGGCCTCAAAGAGGGCTGCGCCATCGGGACCTGTCGCTAAGGCCGGGACGGGCCCAGCCAGCAGGCCACCCGTCCATAAAAGGGCACTGAGGGACAGATTCAGGACCAAGCCCAGGCGGAGGATTTGGCCTAAGGATCCGGCAAACGATCGGGCCTTAGCGCTCAGCGTTTTGGCGATTTGACTGAACAGATCAAGGGGCACGATCAAGCCAATCCGGCATCTGGAACGAGCCTAGGTTGGGGTCCGTTGGGGCTGGCTGGATTTGGGGTAGGCCTGGCAATTGGGTGCCTAGCCTCATTCCTCTTCGTCGATGCCGCCGGCGGGGATCAGGCGGATCTGCTTGCGACCTAGCTTGATTTCGAATTCATCGCCTGGATTGAGTTCTAGTAGGGCGGTATAGGCCTTGCCAATCAGCAGGTTGCCATTGCCCTGAACCGTGGCCACATAGCTGAGCTTGCGGCCTCCTTTGCCGATCTTGCTGTTGGCTCCGAATTCAACCCCTTTGGCTTCCAGCAGGGCTTCGTAGAAGGCCGTGAAGTTCAAGCGATCGGCGCCGTCCTTTTTGCTGGACACATAGCCGCAGGCCCGCACGATTTCGGATTTGCCGGCGTCGCCGAATTCCTTGACTTTGGACAGCAATTCAGATCCGGTGAGCATCGGGAGGTGGAAAACAATGACCCTTATAAATTACAGCATCGACCGCTATCAAGACAATAGGCGCGGCCGTTGAGCTGGCTGTTGCGTTCTCTGCAATAGTTTTGTTGGCATCGTTAGTGCTAGCCGTGCTTGTCGGCCCAATCGCTAGGGTTGGCCCGACACCATTGCTGCCCTCCGGGCAATCGACGAACCGTTCGCCATGGCCCCGATTCGTGCCTTGACGCCTGCTGATCACTCCGAGCTGTTGGCGATCTATGGCGATGCGGTGTCAAGCCAGGCCCCCGAGCTTTACGGCGACCGTCAAGTCGCTGCCTGGCTGAGTCAGGTTCGTGCCCCTGGCTCCTTGGCGGCCGACCTCCACCAAGGCAGCGGCTTGGTCAGTTGTGGGGAGTCCGGCGAGATCGAAGCCTTTGCCGTGATGGAACCGGTCGATCGCCTGTCCTTGCTCTATTGCCGTGGCCGTTCCGCCCGCCAAGGCCACGCCACCCGCCTGTTGAATCGCTTGGAGGCCCTGGCAGCAAGCCAGAACCTGGGCCAGCTGAGGACCGAAGCCAGCCAGTTCTCCCGCCCCCTGCTGCTCCGGCGGGGCTGGAGAGTGGTGTGGATCGAGGCTCTCCTGATCAACGGCATTTTGTTTTGGCGCTACCGCATGACCAAAGCCCTACCCACGGTGAGCTGATGGCGGAAGCCCACTTGCAGCAGTTCCTTGAGAAGGTGCGCCAGCTCAATGCCTTCGTGGCCCTCAGCGAGGCTGATCCCAGCTTCCGTCAGCGCTTGAGTGACTGTGCCAACCACCAGCAGGTGGTGGATCTCGCCAGCAGCTGTGGTTTTGACATCGCCAGGCGCTGGGGAGAGCCTCCTAGCCAGTCCAGTCAGGCGATGGTGTCGATGGCTGGGGAGGGGGCAGATCTCCAGGACATGGGCCTGGAGCTGCTGGCTGATGGGGACAACG
>JAEMQZ010000022.1:17084-20809 GCA_016463595.1 Synechococcales cyanobacterium SupBloom_Metag_052
GTATCGCCCTTGGGATTCACGATTTTGGTGTCACAGGTGATGCTGCCATCGGCGGCCGTGACGCAGTTCTGCGGCTCAATCTTGGTCTCCGTACCGATGTTGCTGCCAGGACCGAGCAGGAAGCGCTGGCTCTGGGCTAGGCCTGGGCCGGCCAGGGCTGCCGCCAGGCCCAGCCAGGCGACCAGGGTTTGTAGGGACTTGGCTGCTAGGGGCTGGGGACGGGGGACCATGGCGATCGCTACAACGGCCCCCACTCTGCCTGCCCTGGCGGCGGTTGGCCGACTGGAATTGGCTCGTCCCGCGGTTTAGCCGCCGGCTTGGCCGCCAGAGGCAGCCTCCTGACGAATCTCCTCTAGCAAGAGGTCCAGCTGGCCCAGGGAAGAGTCCAGATCTGGGAGGTCAGCTCCCCCGCTGCCTGGCTGTTCCTGCCAGAGCAGGTCGATGCCGCAGAGGCGCTCGGCCAGGCCGTTTAGGCCCTCGCGGCCATGGATCCGTTGCAGTTCATCCAGCAGCACTGGCATGCGAATCGAGCTGACCCTCAGGGCCCGGCGCAGATCTGCCTGGGTGCGGCCGCTATGGCGCAGCCAGTCCTTGAGAAAGCTCTGGAGATCCTCCAGCTCTTCGAGGCTGAGGCTGGCCATCAACGCACTGGGGGGAACCACTGGTCCAGTTTGCGCTGGGCCCGGGTGCGCACGGCTTCACCCATGTGGCTGCGATAGAGGCCCAGCAGGGCTGTCATCGCCACCACATCATCGCCAAAGCCAGCCACGGGAATGAAATCCGGGATCAGATCCAGGGGAAACACCAGGTAGGTCAAGGCCGCCACCATGGTGAGACGCACCTGCAAGGGCGTATTGGCATCGAGCACTAGCTCCAGGCATTCGATCGCCGGCCGGGCGACGCTGCGGCCGGCCCGACGCAGCAGTTTCCAGAGCAGGCCCTCATCGATTTCGGCGCTGCCCAGCACCTCGGCCTCGATGGTTTCCGGGGTCTGGCTCGATCCAGTCTGGGGCTGCGGGGACTGGGTTGATGGACCCATGGAGATTCCCGTTGGCAGAAGTCCTATCACTTTGGCCAAATCCAGGCTGGACGGACGGCCTGGAGGCACAGCCAGCGGCCAGGCGCCCGTCCCTGGCGGCGAACGGCCTTCAATCGATCTCGACGAGACCGCTCTGGATGCCGGTCTTGCGCAGCTTGCGCAGGGCCCGTTGCACCACCTGGCGGCAGTATTCGCGGCTGCAACCCAGCTGACGGGCCACCTCGGCCAGGGTTCGCCATTCGTTGCCGCCATCGAGGCCAAAGCGCAGCATCACCACCGTGCGTTCCTTCGGGGTGAGGTTGGACTGGTCCAGCAGGGTCCAGGCTGAGGCGCTGCGTTCGGCTAGCTCGGCCCGCTCCATCGGAGCCATTTCATTGCTGGGCAGCACATCCACCAGCTCGGTGGGATCGGATTTCGACTTCAGCACCCCCTGCAGGCTGACGGTGACACTGCGCAGTTCACAGCCGAGGAGCTCTTCCACCTCCTCAAGGGGGATGGCCATGGCGGCGGCCAGCTCCCGGGGGCTTGGCAACAGGCCATTGCTTTGCAGCAAGCGGGCCTTGGCGGCCCGCAGGCGCGTCAGTTTTTCATTCACATTCACGGGAATGCGGATGGTGCGGCTTTGGGTGGAGAGGGCCCGGTTGAGACCCTGGCGAATCCACCAGTAGGCATAGGTGCTGAATCGGTGGCCGCGGGTGGGGTCATATTTCTCGACCGCCCGGGTGAGGCCCAGGGTGCCTTCCTGGATCAGGTCGAGCAGGTCCAACCCCTTGCCCTGGTAACGCTTGGCCAGGTTGACCACTAGGCGCAGGTTGGCCGTGATCATCTGGCTCTTGGCCCGCTCCCCCAGGCGCATGGTGCGTTTTTCGTCATCGTCGTAGCTGCAGGCTTCACCGACACCACCGGCGCTGCTGCAGCGTTCCTGCAGCTCAACAAGGGCCTGTACCTTGCGGCCCAAGGTAAGTTCCTGCTCGGGTGTGAGCAATTGGTGACGCCCAATTTCGCCTAGATATGCACTCAGCGAACTCGCCATTACTCCCTTTGACTTTGCAACGAACCTAGGGCGAATTTCTGCCAATGCTGGAAGTAACTGAAAGGCTTCGGACTTTCGCTTTTTCTCCCCTTTTGGGCCCTTTAACTGGTTTTCGCTCCGCAAGTATTTCCACAGATTGGCAATGACGTTGGGTTCAGTCAGCATCTCCGCGTCCGCGGCGCTATTTGGCACGGGCGCTGAAGGGCCCCGCTACTGTCAAATTCCTAGCTTTCAGCGCCCCATGCTCGGGTTCGCCGCACCGATCAACACCCTCTTCAGCAACTTGCCCCCTGACCTGCTGCCCCGGGCAGCTGGGGCCTATGTCCACTACCTCGGCTTTATGGTCTGCTTCGGGGCCCTAGTGCTGGAGCGGCGCCTGATTCGGCCCAATCCGGACCGTAAGGACGCGATCACCATGGTGATCACCGATGTGGTGTACGGCCTCGCAGCGCTGGCATTACTGGGCAGCGGCATCCTGCGGGTTCTCTATTTTGGCCAGGGCAGCGAGTTTTATACCCACAACCCCCTGTTCTGGTGGAAGGTGGGGGCGTACCTGTCGGTTGGGGCCCTGTCCCTTTATCCCACTGTTACTTACATCCTCTGGGCGATTCCCCTGCGCAAGGGCGAGTTGCCCAAGGTGAGCGAGGCCCTGGCCACCCGCCTGGGCTGGATTTTAAATATTGAACTGGTCGGCTTTGCCCTGATTCCGATGATGGCAGTGTTGATGGCCCGGGGAGTGGGCCTGCCGGCCTGAGTCCAGGCCTAGGACGTCGATCCGTCTGTGCCGTGCCGCCCGTGCCCTTCTTGCCACTTCCCCTGCTTGAGCCACCGCCCCTGTTGAGCAACGGTGGCAGCCAGGGGGTTCGGCAAAACCCAAGCTTCGACTGTCCGATTCAGCAGCAAAGCCGGCCCTGGAGTGCGCCGAGGGAAGTCACCGGCATGGGCATTGCCTCGAGGCCAGTTGACAAGCCCCTCCATGGTCTGGAAACCCCGGGGGGCGGTGCTGCTGGAGCCGATTATCACCAGCGCTTAAAACCTACCCCTGCTGGCTGGCCGGTTCGTTCCCAATGGTGCGTGTGGGTGGAACCATTAGTTGCAGGCACCCCATCCGGTCCTTTTGGGGCCCGCTGGCAGCGGGCAGTGCAGGCGGCGCTGGCGACCTGGCAAGCCGAGCTGCCGATCCAGGCGGTAGCCACCCCCGACCAGGCCCAGGTGCGCCTCTGGCGCCGTAAGCCGCCCCTCGAGAGTGGCCCCGATGGGCCCATGAGGGCCAGCCATGGACGCGCCCTGTTGGAACTGCGCCAGGTGCAGCGGCTGGGCCAGTGGCAGCTGGAGCCCCAGGTGGACGTATTGATTAGCCCCGGCCAACGGCCCGAAGCGATCCAGGCCACCAGCCTGCATGAACTCGGCCACGCCTTCGGCCTTTGGGGCCACAGCGACCAGAGCGGCGACGTAATGGCCGTCAGCCCCACGGCTAAGCCCGTTCTGTCCCTCAGCCCCCGGGACCGGGCCACCCTGCGCTGGCTGCTGCGGCAGCCGGGCCTTAGTCCCGTGCTGGCGCCGGCCTACTGAGGGCGCCTGGGGGCGTTGTTTTACTCAGGGCGCCTGGGGGCGCCACGGCGTTCGGCCAGCACCTCCTGCACCTGGCGCCAG
>JAEMQZ010000022.1:20909-25943 GCA_016463595.1 Synechococcales cyanobacterium SupBloom_Metag_052
AGGGCGCCTGGGGGCGCCACGGCGTTCGGCCAGCACCTCCTGCACCTGGCGCCAGGGGACGCCGTGGTGGGCCAGGGCGACCTGTAGGTGGAACACAATGTCGGCCGCTTCGCCAGCGATCTCGGCCGGGTTGTCGTCCTTGCAGGCCATCACGAATTCGGCGCACTCCTCGCCAATCTTTTTGAGGATGCGGTTGTCGCCGCCCTCCAGCAGGCGGTTGGTGTAGCTGCCGGGCTCCGGATTGGCGCGGCGATCTTCGATCACCCGCGAGAGTTCGCTGCAGGCATCGGCCGGCGGTGGCAGGGCCTCGGGACCCCCGGCCGCACCAGGATTTTCGCCAAAGAAGCAGCTGCGGGCCCCGGTGTGGCAGGCCACATCACCGACCTGCTCAATCGTGAGCAGCAGCACATCGGCATCGCAGTCGTAGCGGAGGCCGCGCAGTTTTTGGAAATGGCCGCTGCTGGCGCCCTTGTGCCAGAGCTCGGCCCGGGAACGGCTCCAGTAATGCACTTCGCCGCTAGCCAGGCTGCGCTCGAGGGCTTCGCGGTTCATCCAGGCCACCATCAAAACGGCACCATCAAGCCAGTCCTGGGCGATGGCCGGGATCAGGCCGGCGTCGTTGAAGCGGAGCTGCCCGAGCAAGGCCGGCTCTGGGGGCTGAAATGATGCCTGCAAGGGCTGTTGTTCCATCTGCTCTGATCCTCCCGCAACACCCTGTCCCAGCCTGATGACTGCCCCCCGCCGCCCATCAGCGTTCCGTTGTAGCAAGAGCTTCAGCGGCTATCCCTGCTGCCATCGCCAGTGGCGCCATCCAGGCCACTGCCGCTTTGTGCATGGCTACAGCCGCAGTTTCACCTGTTGGTTTGAGGCCAGTGACCTCGACAGTTGCGGCTTTGTCGTTGATTTTTCCAGCCTCATGGACCTCGAAACCCAGCTGGCGGACCAGTTCGACCACACCTTTTTGGTGAACGCCGACGACCCCCTCCTGGACCAGTGGCAGCTCCTGCATGACCAGGGCGCCCTCGATCTGCGGGTGATGGCCAATGTGGGCATGGAAGCCAGCGCCGAGTTGGTCTGGGGTTGGGCCAATGCCCTGCTCCAAGTCCGCGATGGCGGCCGGACCTGCTGCGTGATGGTGGAAGCCCGCGAAAACGAGAAGAACGCCGCCTGCTACGAGGCCGTGCCCGAGTGGTTCGGGACTCCTTAGCGAACCAGCTTGGCCTGTGTTGGCCTGGCAAGCCCCAGTCTCAGGAGTCCTGGGCCCGGCGCAGGACCTGGGCCAGGGGCAACAGGGCCAGACAGAGCAGGGCGATCACTGGTCCTGGCGGCAGGTTGATCGCCGGCTGGATTGCCAGGCCAAAGCCCAGGGCGCTCAGTCCCATGCCGACCAGGCCGGCCCGCAGCAGGGCCTCTTTTAAGGAGCGGGCCCCCACCAGGGCCACTAGGGCCGGCGCCCCCATCAGGGCGATCACCAGCACCACCCCTACGGCTGTCATGGCACTCACCACGGTGAAGGCGGTGGCCAGGGTTAGGAGCAGACGCAGGCGTCCCACTGGCAGGCCGGCACTGGCCGCCCCCACGGGATCGACGCCGAGGAACACGAGCTGGTGGTAGCGCCCAACTAGCAGGGTCCCCACCGCGGCCAAGGCGGCCAGGGCGCCGGCTAGATCGCCGGGGCCGGATGCCAGGAGGTCGCCAAACAGAATCGCTTCGAGATCAACCCGGATGTGCAACAGGGGGATCAGCAGCACGCCCAGGCCGAGAAAGCCAGCCAGCACGGTGTTAAGCACGGCCTCATCGCGGCTGTCTCCCGGTTTGCTGCCCTGGCTCAGGCGCTCTGCCACCAGGGCGCCGGCCACCCCGCTGACCATGCCGCCCACCCCGGGGGACAGGCCCAGGGCCACGGCTACGGCCAGCCCGGGCAGCACCGCATGGGAAATCAAATTGGCTAAAAAAAGGCGCCGTTGCACCAACAGCAGGGTTCCGGCCAAGGGACAGAGGGCCCCGATCAGCAGGGCCAGGAGCAGGGGTAGGGCCCACCAGCGATCCATAGGCTCGGAGTTGCCGTTCGGCCAGGGACCTCCAGATTGCCTAACCGCAGCGGTGGTTGCCTACCCGCAGGTCCCCCAGGGCCCGGCGAACCTGCTGGGGCGTGCCATCGGCGAGCAGCCGCCGATCCAGCACCAGCACCCGGTCGTAGGCATCCAGGTCGTGGCCCCAATCGTGGCTGGAGACCAGCAGGGTGAGGCCGGCATCGCGCAGTTGGCCCATCACCTGCAGCAGGGCCGTGCGGGCGGGCGGATCAATGGCGGCGCAGGGTTCATCGAGCAGTAATACCTGGGCCGGTTGCACCAGGGTGCGGGCCAGCAGGGCCCGTTGCTGTTGGCCGCCGGAGAGCTGGTCGAGGCGCCGTTTGGCCAGGGCGGCTAGGCCCACCCGTTGCAGGGCCGCCTCCACGTCGCAGCAGCCGGGACGGGCCGCCACCAAGCGCCCCAGGCCAACGAGCTCCTGCACCGTGATCGGGAAGGCCCAGGCGATCTCGCCCCGCTGGGGCATCAGGGCCAGCTGGCGGCGGGCCAGGGGCAGGGTCAGGAGCCTGCCATCGAGCTCAATCGAGCCCGACTCCAGGGGCAACTGGCCGGCGATTGCCTGTAGCAGGGTGCTTTTGCCAGCCCCGTTGGGGCCCACCAGGGCCGTGAGGCTGCCGCTCTGAAGCTCGAAGCTGACCGCTTCGATGGCCAGGTCGCTGCCGCGGCGCACCCCTAGCTGTTGGACCGCGAGGCTCAACGGCCCTGCCTTGAAACAATCCTCAAGCTAGCCAGCGTCTGACCAGCTCCATCAAAACTGTCGCCCTAAGCCGTAACCCTTTCCTAACCCTGGCGATTCACCCCCTAGGGGTAGGGATGGCCGGCCGACCATTTCCCTTCGGCAGTGCAAGAGTGGGGAAATAGCTTTTTTTAACTAGGCATGACCAGCACGGCTTCGCGAGCATCGACAGGGTCGGCAGCGGCAGCCGGATCCGGCACCAGGAGCGCCGTGGGTGAAGAGGGCGCAACTAGCCTGCCCCTACGCCAGAACGCCCTGCCGGTCACGATCATCACCGGCTTCCTTGGTGCCGGCAAAACCACCCTGCTGAACCACATTCTCAGTAACCAACAGGGTCTCAAAACCGCCGTATTGGTCAATGAATTCGGCGAAATCGGCATCGACAACGACCTGATCATCGCCACAGGCGAAGACATGGTGGAGCTGAGTAATGGCTGTATCTGCTGCTCTATCAATGGCGAGCTGCTCGAAGCGGTGTATCGGATCCTGGAGCGGCCCGAACCGGTGGACTACCTGGTGGTCGAAACCACGGGCTTGGCTGACCCCCTGCCGGTGGCGATGACCTTCCTGGGCAGCGACCTGCGCGATGCCACCCGGCTCGATTCGATCATTACCCTGATCGATGCCGAAAACTTCAGCGACACGATTGACCAGGGCGAGGTGGCCCGGGCCCAGGTGGTCTATGGCGACATCCTGCTGCTGAACAAGTGCGATCTGGTCAGCGAGGAGCGGCTCACGGCTCTCGAAACCCACCTCAAGGAGATCAAAACCGACGCCCGCATTTTGCGCTCCAGCCACGGTGAGGTAGCCCTGCCCCTATTGCTAAGTGTGGGCTTATTTGAATCCGATCGGGTGGTGGCCGCCGGCGAAGCCCAGCCGGCCCACCAGCATGACCACAGCCACGGGCATGGCCAGTCCCATGGCCATGACCACCAGCACGATCACAGTCCGGTCGCTCACCAGGCCCCGGCCGACCACAGCGCCTGTGACCATGACCACGGCCACTGCAGCCATGATCACGGCCCTAGCGAAGAAGCCCTAGCCGACGATCCCGTGCAACGGGCCGCCGACCACCTGGCGATTGAGGGCTTTACGTCCCTCTCCTTCAGCAGTGACGGACCCTTTGCCTTACGCAAGTTCCAGAACTTCCTGGACAACCAGCTGCCCAGCGGCGTGTTTCGGGCCAAGGGGATTCTCTGGTTTAACGAAAGTGAGCGGCGCCATGTCTTTCACCTGGCCGGCAAACGTTTCTCGATCGATGACACCGAATGGGAGGGGGAGTGCAAGAACCAGCTGGTGTTGATCGGCCGTGACCTCAACCACCGCAAGCTGCGCCAACAACTGCAGGCTTGTGTCGCTAAGGACGCTGGCAAGGGTTTCGGCTGACTCCAAGGGTTGCCTCTGACGCAAAGGTCTGGCTCCCAATCCAGTCGAGTCGCTTGGCGTTAGGCGGGTACCCCCTGCATTTGGCAGCCGATGACACACAAGGTTGAGCTATCCAGGCTAAGATTTGCAAACTTCAAGGCGACTGCGTGACGGAGCTCGTGCTGTTCTCAGTCGTCGTGGCGCTATTGGGCCTGATGTGGTGGCTAGGAGAGGGCTCCGATGACGACAACGGCGGTGGCGGCCTGATGCAGCCCGTGCTGGTGCCAGTGCCCGTTCGCCGTTACCCCCGGGGCCGTTGAGGCTCAAGGAGCTTGAAACCCCTTTCGGGCTGGTTGAAGACTTAGGACTTTTTCATTGTTGCGCGTCCGTTTAAACCCCTTCTGCCTGGGTGCAACTGGGGCAGACGGCCCGCACATTAAGAACGCATTCGAGCAGGCGAAAACCATGCAAGCCGGCGGCCCGTTCGCCGGCTAAGAGCACGTCGTGGCTTTCAAATTCTTCGGTTTGGCCGCAGCGCACGCAGACCAGGTGGTGGTGGTCCCGGTTGGTGTCCCCGGCCAGCTCGAAGCGGCGGCCACCATCGGGGAGTTCGAGTTCCTGCAGGAGTTGCATCGAACTGAGCAGGCGCAGGGTGCGGTACACCGTGGCTAGGGACACCTTCTCCTCGCCCTTGAGTAGCCGTTGATGCACCTCTTCGGCACTGAGGTGGCTGCCTTCGCCGATGCGCTCGAACAGGCCCAGTACCCGCTGGCGTTGGGGCGTCAGCCGTTGGCCCCGGCCATTAAGGGAGGTGCGCAGGGCTTCCGCCTGGGGGTTGGCGGC
>JAEMQZ010000089.1 GCA_016463595.1 Synechococcales cyanobacterium SupBloom_Metag_052
CCGTTGCCGATGCGTAGGTCCATGCAAGCGAGCCTATGGCTGGGATTGGCGATCAGGCTCTCGCTCCGAGTCTTGCTTGAGCCAGCGCGCATAGAGGTCCGGCCGTCGCTCCATGGTGCGGGCCTGTTGTTGCTGGCTGCGCCAACTAGCAATCGCCCCATGGTCGCCTGAGCGCAGCACTTCGGGCACCTCCTGGCCCCGAAAATTGGCGGGACGGGTGTAATGGGAATGTTCCAGCAGCAGGCTGGTGTGGCTTTCCTCCTCTAGGGATGCGGCTGTGCCAACCGTTCCTTTGAGCAGCCGAACAACGCCGTTGATGATCACCATGGCGGGCAATTCGCCACCTGTAAGCACGTAATCACCGATCGACACTTCCTCATCGGCTAGGCGGCGGATACGCTCATCAAAGCCCTCGTAGTGCCCGCACAAAAACACCAGCTGGTTGTAGTTGGTGGCCCATCGTTTAAGGTCGTCCTGGCGCAGTGGTTGGCCCTGGGGGCTCATTAACAGCACCCGCCGCTGCTCCTTTTCTGGTATTGCTTCAAAGGCGGCATAGATCGGCTCAGGCTTGAGCACCATCCCAGCGCCACCCCCATAGGGTTCATCGTCCACCTTCCTGTAGCGATCAAGGGCGTAATCGCGCGGATTGTGGCAGTGCAGTTCAGCAATGCCGGCGGCAAAGGCTCGACCAATCACCCCCAGGCCCTGGAGTGGGCCGAAGGCCTCCGGCGCCAGGCTGATTACATCGAGACGCATCGACTGTTTTAGTTGGGTGATCGCGGCGACTGGGTGCCTGGCGTAGGGGCTGGAGGCCGGGGAACCCGGCGGATTTCAGAACTGAAGCTCGCCCGTCCCGGGCTCCCGCCGGCCAGCTGTTCAACAGTTGAGCGCAGCCGCAGGTTGGGCTTGGTGAACCAGATCCGCTCCCGCAACTGCCTATCCCCCTGTTCAATCACCAGATCCAGGCTGCCGTCTGGCCAGAGGGTCCAGGTCCCGGTGGGGCCCGCATCGGGATCAAGATGGGATCCGAAGCGACCATCAGCATGGAAATAGGCCTGTTGCACGGCCATTTGCCCCTTCACCTGCATCGTTAGGCCGCCGTGGCCGTTGCCGTTGGCGGCTAGCAGGCCCACGGTCAGATCCGCCCGCTCACTGGCGTGCCAGCTGTTGTCATCGGCTTCAAGCGGGGGCTCCCCTGCTCCAGTTTCAGGGCTCCCGACGGCTGGCGTGGCACGTCCGTCCTGGTCCGATCCCAGGAGGAAGCGGCTGCGCAGGCTCATCCAGTCGCCCGCGCACAACTGCAGGAAGGCGCCGAGGTCTGGGGGTGGAAAGCTTGCTGCTGCCGCACTCTCTGGGGTTCCGGGGGTGGTCATGCTTGCGTCGGTCAAGGCAGCGGCTTGGGCATGGCAGTGGCCCCATTCTCTCAGTCGCCCCGGTAGCCCAGTTCCGCCAGCCGGGCCGGGTTGCGGCGCCAGTTGGGTACCACCTTCACGAACAGTTCCAGATAGACCGGCCCATCAATCAGCTTGACCATCTGCTGGCGGGCCCCGCTGCCGATCTCCTTGAGCATGGAGCCGCCCTTGCCGATCAGGATTCCCTTCTGGCTGCTGCGCTCTACCAGCACCGTTGCCAGGATCGCCGTGCGCGGACCGTCGTCCACGATCCGGTCGATCGACACGGCCACCGAATGGGGAATCTCTTCGCGGGTGTGGGTGAGCACCTGTTCGCGGATCAGTTCGGCCAGCAGCAGCTGTTCCGGTTGGTCGCTCACCGCATCGGCGGGATAGAGGTGGGGCCCGAGGGGCAGGTCGGCGGCCACGGCCGTTAGTAACTCTTGTGTGCCGGTGCCGCTAAGGGCGCTGATCGGGTGGAGGGGCCAGGTCTTGGCGGCCCGATCCCCCGGGCCATCGTCTTGGCTAGGCCCTTCAGTGCCGAAACTGCCGCCGGTTATGGAGGCGACCAGGTCCCGGTAACTGGCTTCCAGGGCCCAGGCCTTGCCCTCTGGGACCAGGTCGTGTTTGTTCAGGGCCACATGCACGGGCACCCGGCAGTTGCGCAGCAGCTCGACGATGAAGCCATCGCCGCGGCCGGCCAGTTCGCTGCCATCAACGAGCAGCACCACCACATCCACCTCGCCGATGGCGCCCCGGGCGCTCTGCACCAGCCGTTCACCTAGGAGGTGGTGGGGTTTGTGGATCCCTGGTGTGTCGACAAACACCAGCTGGGCCGTGGGTGTGGTGAGGATCCCCCGCAGGCGATTGCGGGTGGTTTGGGCCACCGGCGAGGTGATCGCCACCTTTTCGCCCACCAGGTGGTTAAGCAGGGTCGATTTGCCCACGTTGGGCCGGCCGATCAGGGCGACAAAGCCCGAGCGGAAGCCGGGCGGGCTTGTGCCGAGGCTGTCCAGACTGATCAGCCGGCCTTCACTGCCGCCGGCGAAGGGTGGGCCATGGGGACCAGTTTCTGGTGCTTGGTCAGCCCCCTTTTGCTTCTTTGGTTTGGGGCGGTTGTCGCTGGGCAACGCCGGGTCGCGGGGTGGCTTCATACCCTCAACACTGACAGTTCCCCGACCCCTTGCCATGGCCAGCTCCGACGCCGCGCCGCTTGAACCCAGCTTTCCCCAGGCGATGGAGATCGCCAACCAGTGGCTGGCCCTTTGGGAAGCGGGTGAACTCAGCGATGAGGTGCTGGCCGATCGGGTGTCGGAGCTGGTGGCCAGCCGCGATGGGGCCCGGGGCTTTTTCGTGGTGTCCCTGGCTGGCGACAGCCCCCTGATGGACCGGTTGCCGGACTCGGTGGCGCTGGTATTGCGCGCCGGCGGCGACGGGGTTGTGGACCTGTCGGTGCGCAACCTGGCCATGAGCACGGCGATGGCCTTGCAGCACAAGCGCTCTGGCGATGGGGCGATGCAGGCGGGCTCCGAGCGGGTCCAGTCCCGCTCGACTGAGTTGTTGCGGCTGCTGGAACCGGCCCTGGTGAAGCAGCGCCTCGAAACCCTGCTAGAGGCCACGGCCGGCAGGGGTGAGGACGTGGCCTTCCTCGATCGTTGGGGCTATGACGCCGAGCAACGCATGGCCATAACTGCCGCGTTGTTGGCGGTGGCAGAGGCCTAGCAGCCATGAAAAAGCGCCCTTTAAAGGGGCGCTTGCAGAAATCTGCTTGGTTTGAATCGGCCCAGGTCCGATGGGGATCAAGGGCCTAACTCTTGGCCTCGCTTTGACGTTCAAACCCCAGGGTCTGCTCAGTCGCGGCGGCTGCCGCCGTTGAGGGCAATGATTAGCCGCAGGATGAAGATGAACAGGTTGATGTAGGTGAGATACATGCCCAGGGCGCCGGCCAGATACTGGTCGTCGTTGTAGGTGCGGGGCATCGTGTAGAAGTCCACGAAGGCGGCGCCCACAAACAGCACCGTGCCGAAGCCGGCGATCATCAGCTCAAAACCGCCGCCGCCAAAGCCGGGCACGAAGATGCTGCCAACCACCTGCACCACCATGGCGATTAGCAGGCCAATGATGCCCAAGCCCACAACGGCGGTGAGCGATTGACCGACGCTGTCACTCATGCGGCGGCCGACAAAGGAGGCGATCACAAAGGTGATGCCAGTGGCCAGGGCCGCCGTGCCGATGGCGCCAATGCCGGCGGTGCCGATCGCCATGGCGACGATGCCGCTCAGGGTGAAGCCGGTGAGCAGGCTGTAGGCAGTCAGCAGGGGCAGGGCCGTGCTGTTGTTGCCCTTCATCGCCACGTTTTGGGCGACAAAGAAGAGAACGAAGTTACCGATCAGGGCCACCCAGAAGAGCGGCATGAACAGGCTGGGGCTGCTGGCCATCAGGGTTAGGCCCCCAATGACGCCGCCGGCTGTGAGCACCATGCCGCCGCCCACGTAGGGCAGGGCCTTGTTGACCACATTGGGGCCCACTAGGGCGCTGGATTGGGCCTCGCGGATGGCCTCCTGAAAATTGCTGCGTGCGGGCATGGTCCACCGATGGGACGAACTCCCCCCATCCTGCCAGTGCTGGCCGGGGTTTGCCTTTTCAGGGGCGGCCAGGCAGGTGTGGATCTCCTCCTAGGGCTGGCGGCCCGAGGCGCCGTTACCGGTTTGGCCGGATTGGCCTGGCCAGAGCTAGACGCCGAGCACGGCAATCAGCTCCGGCCACCAGGGCTATACGGGCGATTGGAGCAGGAATTCGAAACCGTGCTGTTCGAGTTCCGCTGCTGGAGTCACCCAGGGGGTAATTCGATTGGGGCTCAGTGGGTGTTGGAAGAGCTGGTGCTGTCCCGCAGGGCATAGGCCTGGACCAGTCTCTGCACCAAAGGATGGCGCACCACATCGGCAGCAGTGAGCCGGCAGATCGCCACCCCTTCCACGCCCTCGAGCACCTGGGCCGCCTCAATTAGGCCACTGCGCTGATGGGCGGGCAGGTCGATCTGGCTGGGGTCACCGGTCACCACCATCCGGGAGTTCTCGCCAAGGCGGGTGAGCACCATGCGCATCTGGGTAGGGGTGGTGTTTTGGGCCTCATCGAGAATCACAAAGGCATCCCTGAGGGTGCGGCCGCGCATGTAGGCCAGGGGCGCCACCTCGATCACGTTGCGATCGAGCAAATGGGAGGTGCGCTCCTGGCCCAGCAGGGCGTGCAGGGCGTCGTAAAGGGGACGCAGGTAGGGATCCACCTTTTGCTGCAGATCTCCCGGTAGAAAACCGAGCCGTTCGCCCGCTTCCACCGCCGGGCGGGTGAGGATCAAGCGTTCAACCTTGCGCTCCTGCAGCATCTTGACGGCCTGCACAGCCGCCAAAAACGTCTTGCCGCTGCCGGCAGGTCCCAGGGCCAGGGTGAGGTCGTGGCTTTCGATCGCCTCGACGTAGGCCTGTTGTTTGAGGGTGCGGGGCCGCAGCAGGCGGCCGCCCTGGCTGCGCACCAAGACCTGCTTGGCCAATTGCTGCTGGGCCGCACCCTGGCCGGTGTCTAGGGCGGCAAGCACCGTCTGCAGATCGCCGCTGGACACGGCTTGGCCCTCCTGCCAGAGGGGGCGAAGCAACTCAACAACCCCGGCGGCCCGTTCGAGCTGGGGCGGCAGCCCCCGCAGCGACAAGGCAAGACCCCGCATCACCACCGAGGCGCCGGTGAGGGCTTCGAGGCGGTGCAGGTTAACTTCCGCCTCCCCAGCCAGGGCCAGGGCGGCACTCTGGTCAGGCAGGTCGATGGTGAAGGTTGTGAGTGCGGGGGCCCCGGCCATGGGGCTGGCCCTCAAGCGTCCGCCGGAGCGTCCTCAGCGGGGGCTGCAGCGGCTTCGGCAGCAGCAGCGGCTTCGGCGGCAGCGGCCTCAGCAGCGGCCTTGGCGGCCGCAACTTCGGCTTCCTTTGCTGCGGCAGCGGCTTTGGCTTCAGCCTTGGCGGCGGCTTCGCGGGCGGTGGCCTGCTTGGCCTTGCCAACGGTTTCAGCGGGGCGAATCGTTTTCTCGATGAGGCCGCCTTTTTCGAGCAGGGACCGCACCGTGTCGGTGGGCTGGGCACCCTGGCTCAGGCGGGTGCGGATCGCCTCGGTGTCGAGGCGGGTTTCCTTGGTGCGGGGGTTGTAGAAGCCGAGCTCCTGCAGGGGCAAACCATCCCGCCTGGAGGTGCTGTTGGTGGCCACGAGGCGGAAGCTCGCTTCCCGCTTTTTACCGAACCGCTTCAGGCGGAGCTTGATCATCGTGGCCTTGCCTTACTGACTTGAGGGTGAATGAAAGCCCGGTCGCGGTGAACGCCCCGGCCAATTTGGCGGTGAATTCACTCGCCAAACAACAACGATACCCTGTGGCCGTCACCCCTGGGGCTGGGGGGAGGCTAGGCCTAGAGCTGGCCGAAACCCTTGCGTTTTTTGGCCGGTTTGGCCTGGCGCTGGGGCCCGGCGCCCCGGCCCCCCGGCATGCCAGCGCCACCCATGCCAGGCATGCCTCCCATGCCCGGGAAGCCGCCCATCCCGGGGAAGCCGTCGCCCATGCCGGGGATGCCCCCGGGCATGCCGCCGCGGGTCATCTGTTGCATGAAACCCCGCATTTTCTGGAAATCGGCGAGCACCTTGTCCATATCGGCCGGGGTGTGGCCGCTGCCAGCGGCGATGCGCCGGCGGCGGCTGGGCTGGGCGGCCAGCAGTTCCGGCTGTCGGCGCTCGGCCGTGGTCATTGAGCCGATCATTGCTTCGATCTTTTTGAGCTGCTCCTCCCCCTGCTTGAGCATGCCGTCATCAATCTTGTTCATGCCCGGGATCATCTTGATCAGGCCGCCGAGGGAGCCCATGCGCTTGATTAGGCGCATTTGCTGCAGAAAATCGGAGAAGTCGAAGGAGGCTTCCTGCAGCTTTTGCTGCATGCGGGCCACATCGGCCAGCTCCACTTCTTTTTGGGCCTTCTCGACCAGGGTGAGCACATCGCCCATGCCCAGGATGCGGCTGGCCATGCGCTCGGGGT
>JAEMQZ010000150.1 GCA_016463595.1 Synechococcales cyanobacterium SupBloom_Metag_052
GCCCACCAGCTGGCGCGCCGGGGTCAAGCCGTGCTGGTACTGAGCCGCCGCCGCAACGAGGCCGCCGGATTTGTGGCCGCCGGCATGCTCGCTCCCCATGCGGAGGGACTCTCAGGCGCCCTCCTGCAACTGGGCCAAGCCAGCCTGGCCCAGGTCCCCGCCTGGGTAGCCCAAATCGAAGCAGACAGCGGCCTGAGCTGTGGGCTGAGAAACTGCGGCATCGTCGTCCCCTTCCGAACCCCGGAGGAACGGGACAGCTACCCAACCGCGGCCTGGGGCACAAACCTGGATCGCCAGGGCCTGGAGAGGGAAGTGCCAGGCATCGGAGCCAGCTGGCAGGCAGGCCTGCTGTTCAGCCAGGACGGCCAAATTGACAACCGCCGCCAGCTGATGCGGGCCCTGGAGCGGGCCTGCGTTCGCCTGGGCGTGCAGTTTCAGGAAGGCAGCGAAGTGCAGGAACTGCTCAAGGGCGCAAGCGGCGCACTCCAGGGGGTGCGTCTGGTCACAGCAGAAGGGAACACCCTTTCCGTGCCCTGCCGTCAGGCAGTACTTGCGGGCGGGGCCTGGAGTGGCCAACTGCTGCCCGAGCTGCCGGTCTTCCCGGTCAAGGGACAGATGCTCTCCCTGCAAGCCCCCAAAGGGGCCCTGGAGCGGGTGGTGTTCGGGCCTGGCACCTATCTGGTGCCAAGGGAAGACGGGCTGCTGGTCGTGGGGGCCACAAGCGAACCGGAAGCGGGCTTTGAGGAAGGCCTGACCCCAAACGGGCAACGAAGCCTGCAAGAAGGCATCGGTTCCCTGCTGCCGGCCGCCAGCCAATGGCCGCCGATGGAACGCTGGTGGGGCTTCCGGCCCTGCACCCCCGATCAGGGGCCCCTGCTTGGGACCAGTGCCGTCCCAGGGCTATGGCTGGCCACAGGCCACCACCGCAACGGTGTTCTACTAGCCGCAATCACGGCAGAGCTGCTCTGCCAACAAATGCATCCAGAGACAGCAAAAAATCCTGAATCAAACGAAGCAGCGCTAGGCCTGCTGAACCAGTTCCACTGGAGCCGCTTCCAGCAGGCCTGAACCGTTTAGTCGACTCAGGCCCTGTCAAAGGACTCGACCAACACTCAGGCTTCAACGCGCCAAGCCTGGTCGGCGGGCGACCAATCGCTCAGCTCGGCAGCCTGGAACCACAAACCAATCTCAAACGCGGCCGTCTCGGGAGCATCGGAACCATGGATCACGTTGCGGCCGATGTTGACGGCCAAATCACCGCGGATCGTGCCGGGTTCGGCCTCTAGGGGTTTGGTGGCACCAATCAGCTTGCGGGCACTGGCGATCACGCCATCGCCTTCCCAAACCATGGCCACCACGGGGCCGCTGGTGATGAAATCCACCAAACCCGCGAAAAACGGACGCTCGCTGTGGACCCCGTAATGGCTTTCGGCCAAGGCGCGGCTAGGCGTGAGCTGCTTCAGCCCAACAAGCTTGAAGCCCTTGCGCTCGAAGCGGCCAAGGATCTCGCCCACCAGCCCCCGTTGAACGCCATCGGGCTTGATGGCGATAAAGCTGCGTTCGACGGCCATGGAAAAGGAAGAAACCTGACCCCATCGTCAG
>JAEMQZ010000090.1 GCA_016463595.1 Synechococcales cyanobacterium SupBloom_Metag_052
GGCCACAAGGGGGGTGGGCCGGGCCAGCTGGTCGATGGCATCGACATAGCGGTTGAGCTGCCGTTGTTCGGCCAGCAGGTTTTCGACCAACGGCCGGTTGAGCGGATCCCGTTCCAGACGACGCAAGAGCAGCTGGCCGAAGGTGCGCAGGGCGGCCAGTGGGTTGCGGAGCTGGTGCACGAGCAGCTGTAGTTGGTCGTCTTGTTGGGCCAGGGCGCGGCTGAGCTGCTGCTGCTCCAGGTCCAGGCCCAGGGCCTCGGTGAGGCAGCCGGCCGTGGCTTGGAGGCGCTCGGCTAGGGCCTGGGGCCAGGGCCAGACCCTGCTGTCTACCCGCAGGGCGCCGACTAACTGGGGGCCATCGCGCAGGGGCAGCCAGCGCCGGGTGACGGCCTGGGGCATGGGGGCCAGGTCCAGGTCGGTTGGGTCGGGGCCGGCGGCCAGGGCCTGGGCCGAATCGGGCCACTGGCCGATGGGTTCCAGGGCGGGCTTGCCGTTGTCCGAAGGAATGGTGAGATACACCACCAGGGTCACCAGGTCGGGGCGATCACCGAACTGGGCCAGTTGCTGCTTCAGCAGGGCGACCAGGCGGGCGGAGACAGGCGTCATCGGCGCTGATCCCGAAGCTGGTGGGAAATTTTCGAATCCCGTGTTCGAAATCTGGGAAAAAGTCTTAAGATGCAAGTATCGACCAATACCTTGCGGACCGGGAACGGACCCAAGGGCAATGTCGCGACGGTCTTTGTTGCGGATTTGCCGTAATCAGGCTACAGCAGGAACAGTTACGTCCCCTTGCTGTTTGGTTGCCTGCCCACCAGGCGGCCATGTCGCTGTCAGTGCGGTTGCCGCAGGCCACCCCTCACCGGGTCGCCTGCGGCGCCCTCCCTCCCGGTAAACAGACGTTTGGGCGTTCTAGGGCCAGTGGCCCCGCCATCAGGCGGGTTCCCTGGCCAGACCGGATTGGTGCGAAGTCGTTCCTTTCCTTCCAAGTCCCATCCCTCAGCCTCCCTCTCGGGGAGTGAAGTCCATGTCCAAGAAGCGCAAGCGCATCAGCCGTCGTCGTTTGGCCGGACAGCGCGTGCTGGCCCATGTCCCGACCCACAACCTAGAAACCGGAGATCACAAGCCGGTCACCGCTGCTCGCCGTTATATCGCCGAGTCGTCCCTGGTGGCACCAGCCCTACTGAACGTGCGCCGCAACGAGCACACCACCGATCGCTTCTTCTGGGGCGAGAAGGGTCTGTTCAGCGCCCAGTACGCCGAAGAGAACCACTTCCTGTTCCCATCCCTGCGCGCCATCGTCGATCGCATCGGTGAGGACGCCCTCTTTGCCGGCCTAGAAGCCATGGCCGCCGACGACTGGGAGGAAATGGAGGAGTACGAATACGCCTTCGTTTGAGCTTGACAACCTGGGTCGGCTTGCCAGCCCGGCCCGCCTGATCCCTGCCCATCGATTGCGGGCAGTTCAGCCCATCCCACTGCCTTGTCCCCCCAAGCCAGGGAGCAAGGGCATGGGATTTTTGATGGCCCTGGGGCGGCTGGGCGTTCAGCCCTGGTCTGGATCGATAAACCGGCGGATCGCCGGCAGCAGCTCGGCATCGATTCCGTGCTGACCAGCCGTGGCGATCAGCTCCACCCTGGCCTGCTGCAGCTGGAGAAGCCGTAACAGCTCTTCGCTGGCGGCGTAGGGCACCACCGGGTCGTTCTTGCCATGGGTGAGCAGCACCTGGGGCATGGCCGGTTTGGCTTGCCAGCCCGGGTGGGGGTAGCCGCTGCAGGACACGATCCCCTCCAAGGCCAGCTCGCTGCCCCCATCCAGGGCCATGGCCGCCCCCTGGGAGAAGCCCAGCAGCACCGTCTGCTCCAGGGGCAGGCTGCGCCCTAGGGCCTCCAGGCGCGCCCGCAGGGCCAGCCGGGCCTGGGGCAAGTCCGGCCAGCTGCGGTTCTGCAGGTCGTACCACTGGCGACCGGAGCCGCCCGGATGGGGTTGGGGTGCCCGCAGGGCCACCAGTTGGCGCCGCTCGCCACAGAGCAGCCGGCCCAGCTCGAGCAGGTCATCGGCATCGGCTCCCCAACCGTGCAGAAGCACCAGGCGTTTGCCGGCAGCTTCGGGCCCGCTTTGCAGGGCTTCGCCGACGGCTTGATCTCCTTGCCAGGTCTCCATCGAATCCGGCGCGCTTGCGCATCAACTGGCCCCCATGCTGCTTGGTTCCAGGGCCCAACCTGCGGGTTCCCTGGTGCGTTGGGCTCGCGGGCTTGCTGCGTAGGTTGGCCCCAGCCCCAGTGAGCGCGATGGCCCCTACGGCCCTTCTGAGTGTGTCGGACAAGCAGGGTCTGGTGCCCTTGGCGGAAGCCCTGCATCGGCTGCATGGCTTTCGGCTGCTCTCCAGCGGCGGCACGGCCTCGGCCCTGGAAGTGGCCGGTCTCCCCGTGACCCGGGTGGCCGAGTACACCGGCGCTCCCGAAATCCTCGGCGGCCGGGTCAAGACCCTGCACCCCCGCGTCCATGGCGGCATCCTGGCCAAGCGCGACGACCCGTCCCATCAGGCCGACCTGGCCGCCCAGGCGATCGATCCGATCGATGTGGTGGTGGTCAACCTCTATCCCTTTCGCGAAACGGTGGCCGATCCCGGCGTGAGCTGGGCCACGGCGATCGAAAACATCGATATCGGCGGCCCAGCCATGGTGCGTGCCGCCGCTAAAAATCACGCCGATGTGGCGGTGCTCACCAGCCCGAGCCAATACGACGCCTTCCTGGCCGCCCTGGCCGCCGGCCGGGTCGATGCTGACCTGCGCTGCCAGTTAGCCCTGGAAGCCTTCCGCCACACCGCCAGCTACGACAGCGCCATCAGCACCTGGATGGCCTCCCGCCCCGAACTTGCCAGGGCTGAAGGCTCCCTAGGCCAGGAGCCCGCCCCCGGCGATGGCGCCCCCCTGCGCCTGGAGCTGCCCCTGCAGCAAGGCCTGCGCTACGGCGAAAACCCCCACCAGCCCGCCCGTTGGTACAGCCAGAGCGGCGCCGGCTGGGGCGGCGCCATCCAGCTCCAGGGCAAGGAGCTCAGCTACAACAACCTGATCGACCTGGAGGCCGCCCTGGCGACCGTGCGGGAGTTCGGCTACGGCCCAGCCGATTCCGCCGGGGAGTCCAACGCTGGCCAAAGTGCCGCCGTGGTGGTGAAGCACACCAATCCCTGTGGCGTGGCCACCGGGGCCGATCCGGCCGGGGCCCTGGGCCGGGCGCTAGATGCCGATCGGGTCTCGGCCTTCGGCGGCATCGTCGCCCTCAACGGTCCGGTCGATGCCGCCGCGGCCAGCCAGCTCACCAGCCTGTTTCTGGAATGTGTGGTGGCGCCGGCCTTCAGCCCTGGGGCGCTCCAGCTGCTGGCGGCCAAGCCCAACCTGCGGCTCCTGGAGCTGGCTCCGGCCGCCCTGGCCCTGGCCTCGGGGGTGCAGCTGCGCAGCCTGCTGGGCGGGCTGCTGGTGCAGGACCTCGATAACGAGCCGGTCCAGGAGGACGGCTGGCAGGTGGTGAGTGCCCGCCAGCCCAGCGCCGCCGAACTCGACGACCTGCGCTTCGCCTGGCGCCTAGTGCGCCATGTGCGCTCCAACGCCATCGTGGTGGCCGCCGCGGGCCAGAGTCTGGGGATTGGCGCTGGCCAGATGAACCGGGTCGGCTCGGCTCGCCTGGCCCTCGAGGCAGCCGGGGAGCGGGCCCAGGGGGCCGTTTTGGCCAGCGATGGCTTCTTCCCCTTCGATGACACCGTGCGCCTGGCGGCCTCCTGTGGCATCGCGGCGGTGATCCAGCCGGGCGGCAGCATGCGCGATGGCGACTCGATCAAGGCCTGCGATGCGCTGGGCCTGGCGATGGTGACCACGGGCCGGCGCCACTTTTTGCATTAAACCCTGCATTTAGCTCCGCCAGGGCAAGGCGGCCTTGGCGGGCAGTAGCTTCGCCTCCATTGCCGAGTCCCCCCCATGCCAGAAGCCCTAGCCTTCAATCTCAACTTCCTCCATCCGCTGCTGATGTGGGGACTGCTGGCCCTGTCGGGCTATTCGATGTTTCTTGGCATCAAGGCCAAGAAAACCCGCACCGCCGAACCGGAAGAGCGCAAGGCCTTGATCAAGGGCCAATACGGCCGGCGCCACTTCCAGCTCGGCAGCATCGTGCTGGCCGTCATGGTGCTCGGTACCTTCGGCGGCATGGCCGTCACCTACCTCAATAACGGCAAGCTGTTTGTCGGCCCCCACCTGCTGGTGGGGATCTCGATGACGTGCCTGATCGCCCTTGCCGCCTCCCTGATCCCGCTGATCCAGCAGGGCAACCTGATCGCCCGCAAGATCCATGTGGGTCTGAATATGGGCCTGATGACCCTGTTCCTCTGGCAGGCCTTCACCGGCATGGAAATCGTCAACAAGATCTGGACGAGCCGCACCTGAGCTGGGCTGGCTGTCCCGCTTCCCCAATCCCAGAGGCCCGCGGGCCTGAGCCTCAGAACTGGGCGCGCTGGGGGGGCGGGCATTCCAGGTTGTGGCAGGCGTGGAAGTCTTCCTGCACCTTCCAGGTGAGCTTGCGGGACACCTGGCGCACGATCTGGCGCAGCAGGTGGTCGCCGCTGGTCTGCACCAAGCTTTCCGGCAGCAGGGTGATCACGCCAGGCAGCTTGATCCACACGCTCAGGTCCAGCTCCCAGCGCACCAGGGTCAGGGCCGTATCCCCGCCCGCCTGGCCGAGCCGCAGGGAAGCGTTGAACTCCACGTCGTAGAGCTCCTGGAGCTTGCTCTCCCCAGCTGCCTGGGGCACGTTCACGATGCGGTAGACCCCGGCGCTCTGGGGGAGCAGCTCTAGGCCGATGGTGGGTTCCACCTCGAAGCCGAAGTTGCCGAAGCGCCCCAGGGTGAGCAGGTAACCGTTCTGGCCGAGCGGATCTACTCCCATTGGCGCCGCGCAGCGGCGGAACCAGCCCTCATGGCGGTCGAGATAGGCCTCCACCGTGGCGGCCGGCGCTCCCATCTCCATGAGGTCGCTGAAATTGCTGCTATAGCAGCGCAGCTTCGGGTCGGCGCTGTCGCGCAGCAGACCCGGGAGCTCAGCGGCGGCAATCGGAGTGGAAAGGGAGGTGGTCAAAGGGATTGCAGACTCCTCGACGCCCGCAGGCGCAATTGGTGAACCAATGTAAAGCCAGGAGCAGGGTGGCTTAGCAGCAAATGCGACAGCGCCCGTTGGCAAATGGGTGCTGTCGCATTTGCCGGTGTCTGAGTTGGCAGCTCAAGTGGCACAGAGATCCATCAGACGATGGATCACATCCTCCACGACCCGGTCCGGAGTGGAGGCGCCGGAGGTGATCCCCACCCGCAGGGGGCCGGCCGGCAGGAAGGGCTCCAGGAGCTCCAGCTCGGCGCCAAGCGGCTTGTGCTCGATGCGGTTGCCCGGTCCGATCCGCTCGGGCGTGTCGATGTGGAAGGAACGGATGCCGCGGCTTTCGGCGATTTCCTGCAGGTGGGTGGTGTTGGAGGAGTTGTAGCCGCCGATCACCACCATCAGGTCGAGTGGTTCGTCCACCAGGGAGAAGATGGCGTCCTGGCGCTCCTGGGTGGCATCGCAGATCGTGTTGAAGGCCAGGAAATGCTCCTGGAGTTCCTGGGGGCCGTAGCGGCGCAGCATCGTGCGCTCGAATAGCCGGCCGATTTCTTCGGTTTCGCTCTTGAGCATGGTGGTCTGGTTGGCAACGCCAATGCGGACCAGGTCCCGGTCAGGATCGAAGCCTGGTGAGCAGGCCCGCTCAAAACGGGCCATGAAGGCGTCGCGATCCAGGGCCAGTCCCTGGCTGTCTCCTACGGGGCTGGCATTAGCGCCCTCGCCAGCGCCACTGGCGAGGATGTAGTTGCTCACCATCTGGGCCTCGGCCAGGTCGAGCACCACCAGGTAGGTGCCGGCAAAGGAGCTGGTGGCGAGGGTTTCCTCGTGCTTCACCTTGCCGTGAATGAGCGAGGTGAAGGCATGTTTTTTGTGCTTCTCCACCGTGTTCCACACCTTGGAGACCCAGGGGCAGGTGGTATCGACGATGTGGCAGCCGCGCTCGTTCAGCAACTGCATCTCCTGCACGGTGGCGCCAAAGGCCGGCAGGATCACCACGTCGCCGCTGACGACCTCGGAAAAATCCTTCACCCCTTCCTCCACCGGGATGAACAACACGTCCATCTCGCGCAGATGGTTGTTCACCGAGGGGTTATGGATGATCTCGTTAGTGATCCAGAGCCGTTCGGTGGGGTAGTGGCGCCGGGTTTCGTAGGCCATGGCCACGGCCCGCTCCACGCCCCAGCAGAAGCCGAAGGCCTC
>JAEMQZ010000023.1 GCA_016463595.1 Synechococcales cyanobacterium SupBloom_Metag_052
CCGCAATAGCCCGCCCCACCGCGATGACGTCCCCTAGGAGCAAGAGCGTTGGGCGCTGAATTGCGACTCGAGGGTCTGTCATTGAAATGCGGGCCCCTGGGGGAAAGCGACCGGCTGCTGACCCTGCTCAGCGCCAGCGACGGCCTCAGCCGCCTGGCCGTGCCGGGGGCCCGCAAACCCAAAAGCCCCCTGGCTGCCGCCGTGCCCCTGGCCCTGCTGCGCCTGCAGGTGGGAGGCGGCAGCGGCCTGCGGCGCGTTCGCCAGCTGACGGTGGTGCGCAACTACGCCGCCCTGGCCGGCCGGCTCGAGACCCTGGCCGCCGCCCAGGGCCTGGCGGAACTAACCATCCAACTGGTGCCCACCGGCGAGGGTGTGCCAGGCCTGCTCGAAGACCTGCTCATGCAGCTGGGCCGCCTCGAGCTGGTGGTCCAGAACCATCAAGACAGCCTGGAGGCCCTGGCGATCGCCGTGCAGGGCTGCGTCCACCTGCTGGCCCTGGGGGGCTATGGCCTGCCCCTGGCCCACTGCGCCCGCAGCGGCGAGCCCCTAGAGCCACCGGTTGGTACCTGGGACTGGCGCTGCAGCCTGCTCCCCAGTGAGGGCTTCGTGGTGGGGGCGGTCCCCGGCGCCCAATTGGTCTTGAACGCCTCGGAGCTAGCCCTGCTGCAACGGCTGCCCCGGCCAGCCCTGCCGCGCCGCCGCGATGGCGGCCTGATGGGGCCTGAACCGGTGTGGCTGCGGCTACTGGCCCTCATTGAGCTCTGGAGCCGGGAACACCTGGGACGCAACCTGCGCTCTTGGAGCTTGCTGCGCCAATGCTTCAACGCCGATACACCCCTTGGTGCGGACGCTGCGGCATCATCAGAGGCTCGCCTTCGCGGAACCCCTTGAGCGGCACCGTTCGTCCCTCCGGGCTCCAGGGGGTCATCGCCATTCCCCAGTTCCGCCGGCTCTGGTTTGGCCAGATCCTGAGCCAGTTGGGCGACAAGTTTTACATCGTCTTGATGGTGTTTCTGATCGCCCAGTACTGGGTCACGGACACCCCCCCCAGCGGCGGCGCCTTAGCCGAGGCCGCCGCCGCGATCAAGCTCGACATCGATAGCCGCGCCCAGCTGATCACCCTGCTGGCGACAGGGATCTACGTGGCCAACACGATCCCGGCCATGGCCCTGGGCCTGCTTGCCGGCGTTTGGGCCGACCGCTGGCCTAAACGCACGGTGATGGTGGCCTCCAACGGCCTGCGGGCCGCCATGGCCCTGCTGATTCCCTTCTGCCTGATCGATGGGCCGATGTGGCTGGGGTTGAGCTGGGGTTATTGGGCCCTGCTGGTGATCACCTTCTGTGAATCGGCCCTGGCCCAATTCTTCGCGCCCGCGGAACAGGCAGCGATCCCGCTGCTGGTGCCCAGACACCAGTTGTTGGCGGCCAACTCGCTTTATCAGGCCACCAGCATGGGGGCCACGATCGTGGGTTTTGCCCTGGGTGATCCGATGCTGCGCCTGCTGGACCGGCTGCTGGCGGGCATCGGCATCCACGACGGCGAGGTGCTGCTGCTGCCCCTCTGCTACGGCCTGGCGGCCCTGGTCTTAAGCACGATCAAAATCGAAGAGCAGCCCCGGCCGACCAGCACCACCAGCGTCTGGAGTGAGATGGGCGAGGGCCTGCAAGTGCTGCGAGACCGGCCCACGGTGCGCATGGCCATGCTCCAGCTGGTGCTGCTCTACAGCCTGCTGGCGGCCCTCTACGTGCTGGCGATCAGCCTGGCGGCGGCAATCGAGGGCCTGGGCCCGACCCAGTTCGGCATCCTGTTGGCCATGAGTGGCGTGGGCCTGGCCCTGGGGGCCGTGGCCGTGGCCCAGATCGGCTATCGCTTTAACCGGCGCGTGCTGGCCTCCACAGGCCTGGGCACGATCGCTTGGACCCTGGTGCTGCTCGGCCAACTGCGCGGCAACCTGGTGGTGACCCTGATCCTCTGCGCCCTGCTTGGGGTGGGTTCGGCCCTGCTGGCGATTCCAGCCCAAACCACGATCCAGGAGGACACCCCCGAAAGCCAACGGGGCAAGGTGTTCGGCCTGCAGAACAACCTCATCAACGTGGCCCTGAGCCTGCCCCTAGTTCTCGCTGGCGCAGTGGTGAGCCGCTACGGCCTGCTGCCCGTGCTCTGGGCCCTGGCGGCCCTAGCGGTGGCGGCGGCCCTGCTTGAGAAGCCTTGGGAGCGCTGCTAAGGTCACTTTTGGTCTGAGCTTGCCGCCGAGTGGCCCACATTGCCTGGCTGGGCAAGAAATCTCCCTTCTGCGGCAATGTCACCTACGGGCTGAGCACGACCGAGGCCCTGCGCCAACGGGGCCATCGCATCAGTTTCATCCACTTCGACACTCCCCAGGGCCTGGCCCAACGGCGCGACGAGCTGGACATCAGTGGCCAGCGCCCCTCCGTGCCCACGCCGGTCAATGGGGCTAGACCGGCCGCCTGGAAGGCCGACGACCCGGAGGTGGCCCTGCCCTACCTGATGAAGTCCCAGGTGTACACGATCCCCTCGCCAGGGGCCCAGCGGGAACTGCGCGAATCCCTCGAGCGGCTCCAGCCCGATGTGGTGCACGCCAGTCTCACCCTTTCACCCCTGGATTTCCGCCTGCCGGACCTCTGCCAGCAACTGGGCATGCCCCTGGTGGCCACCTTCCATCCAGCTTTTGATGCCAGCCTGCGCAACCTCAGCGCTGGCACCCAGCAACTCACCTACCAGCTCTACGCCCCGTCCCTGGCCAAATTCGACCGGGTGATTGTGTTTTCGGAGCTCCAGGCCGACGTGCTGACCCGACTGGGGGTGAAGGAGTCGCGCTTGGCCGTAATCCCCAATGGCGTCGATCCCGATTGCTGGAGCCCGGCCCCCCAAGACGACCCCAGCCTGGCCCGGTTTCGCCAAACCTTTGGCGGCAAAAGGGTGTTCCTCTACATGGGCCGGGTCGCCACCGAAAAGAATGTGGAGGCCCTCCTCAAGGCCTGGCGACTGGTGCGGCCAGCCGGCTGCCAGCTGGTGATCGTCGGCGATGGGCCCTTGAGGGCGTCGTTGCAACAAACCGGTGGCGTCGAGCCGGATGTGCACTGGTGGGGCTATGAAGCCGACCTCGCCACCCGGGTGGCCCTGCTGCGGGTGGCCGAAGTGTTCCTGCTGCCGTCCTTGGTGGAGGGCCTGTCCCTGGCCCTGTTAGAGGCCATGGCCAGCGGCACCGCCTGCGTGGCCACCGATGCCGGCGCCGATGGCGAGGTGTTAGAGGGCGGCGCGGGCATCGTGATCAGCACCCAGGGGGTGACCACCCAGCTGCGCACCCTGTTGCCGGTCCTGCGCGACCAACCGGTGCTCACGGCCGAACTGGGGCGCCGGGCCCGGGCCCGGGTGCTGGAGCGCTACACCCTCAACCGCAACATCGATGCCCTCGAGCGTCTCTACGCCGAGCTAGTACCCCAGAGCTCCCTGGCTGCCTAGGCCGGGATCCGGGCCCCCAACCTCGCCCTGGTTCTGGGCCAGAAGCAACTCCTGGCAGCAGGCGGCAAAGGCCGCGGCCGGATCGCTGGCGGCACTGATCGGCCTGCCGATCACCAGCTGGCTGGCCCCGGCGGCCAACGCCTGGGCTGGGGTCCTCACCCGCTGCTGGTCGCCCCGGGCCGCACCAGCCGGCCGAATGCCCGGGGTGACTAGGGCGAAGGGGGCTGGATGGGCCGCCCGCAGGGCCGCCACCTCGAGGGGCGAGCAAACGCAACCGCCGATCCCGGCGCTCGCTGCCAACCGGGCCAGGCGCGACACGTAGGCCTCGATGGTGTCGTCTATCGCCAGTTCGCTGGCAAAGCGTTGGGGGTCCCAGCTGGTGAGCACGGTGACGGCCAGCAGGGTGGGGGCACCCAGGCCGGCGGCCCCGGCACCCTCCAGGGCCCCGGCCTGGGCCGCAGCAAGCGCCTCGCTGCCAGCACAGCCATGGACGGTGATCAACTCGGCGCCCAGGCGAGCGGCGCTGCGGCAGGCGCCGGCCATGGTGGCGGGAATGTCGTGGAACTTGAGATCGAGGAACACCCTCAAGCCCCGCTCGCGCAGCTGGGCCACCACCTGGGGCCCAGCTGCGCTGAACAGCTCTAAGCCCACCTTCACCCAGCGCAGCCCAGGGATTGCCGCGGCCAGGGCCAGGGCCGAGGCCCCATCGGGCCGGTCCAGGGCCAGGATCAGGGCCTCGGCGGGGCAGGGGGCAGGGGCCAAACCGTCAACAGCGGGTGAGGTCATGGCTGGGCCCCTGGCAGCGGGGCCACTGGCAGCGGGGCCACTGGGGCCGCGGGCGCCGCGACCACCAGCCGGCGGAAGGTCTTTTTGCCCAGCTGGAGCACCTTGCCGTCCAACTCGGCGGCAGTGGCGAACTCCTGGTTGGGATCGGCCAACTTGTCGCCATCCAGCTTGACGCCGCCGCCCTGGATCTGGCGACGCGCCTCGCTGCTGCTGGCGCAGATCCCCACGGCACTGAGCAGGTAAAAGGCCTTGGCGGGGAAATTCACATCGGCGAGGGACGCGACCGGCACCTCGGCCCCGGCGGCGCCGGCCCCCTGGGCACCGCCCACCAGGGTGGCGGCATCGGCCTGGGCGGCCCGGGCTGCGTCAGCCCCGTGGCGCTGGCGGGTGATCTCCAGGGCCATGGCCCGTTGCCGTTCCCTGGGGTTTTCGGGCAAGGAGGTCAGGTCGAGGTCGGTAAGCAGGGTGAGGTACTCCGCCACCACCCCATCGGGCAGCTTCTCGAGCTTGGAATACATCGAGAGCGGATCCTCCTGGAGGCCCACGGTGTTACCCAGGCTCTTGCTCATCTTCTGGACGCCATCAAGGCCCGGCAGGATCGGCAGCAACATCCCGAACTGGGGCCGCTGGCCGAAGTGCCGTTGCAGGTCGCGGCCCATGGCCACGTTGAACTTCTGGTCGGTGCCGCCCAGCTCCAGGTCGGCCTCGATCGCCACCGAGTCGTAGCCCTGCAACAGGGGATAGAGAAACTCGTGCAGGGAGATCGGCGTGCCCGAGCCGTAGCGGTTGGCGAAGTCTTCCTTGGCCAGCATCTGACCCACGGTGGAGATCCCCAGTAGCTCGATCGTTTGGGGCAGATCAAGACCCGCCAACCACTCGCTGTTGCGGCGCACCTCCAGCCGGCCCGGGGTCTCGAAATCGAGCAGGGAGAGCTCCTTGGGCTGGCCCTGGCCGAGCTGGGCCAGGTAGGTGCGAGCGTTGGCCGCCACTACCTCGGCCGTGAGCTGCACCCGGGTGGCGCTCTTGCCGGTGGGATCGCCGATGCGGGCGGTGAAATCACCGATGATCAATACCGCCGTATGGCCGGCGTCCTGAAAGGCCCGCAGCTTGCGGAACAGGATCGAGTGGCCCAGGTGGATGTCGGCGCCGGTGGGATCGATGCCGAGCTTCACCCTCAGGGGGCGGCCCTGGCGCCCGGCCTCGACCAGACGGGTGGCAAGGGCCTCGCTGGAGCTGAACTCGCCTGGGCCGGCTTGGGAAAGGGGCCGGGGCGCCGGGAAGAGATCGGCCACGCCCCGCTCAAGCCAGGGGGGCAGTCCCCACGTGTCGTTCACCATCAGGGCCCGGCCAAGCGCTCAGGGCCGGATCGTAGGCAGGCGACTTTCCAGGCCCGGGAGCCAGGCTGACCTGGCCGCCACCAGATAGCCCTTCAGATCAGCTCACAAGTCCTTTCCCAGGTCTGCCTTCATGCGCTCCAGGGTGTGGTGCATTTGTTCAAACATCTGTTCTGGCGTCATGCCGAACTGGCCAAGCTGGGTGCGCAGCTGCTCCACCGTGAGCTTGGCCTGGAAGTCATCGGAGAGCTCGAAGCGCTTCATGAACACGCGGTAACGATCCATCAGCTCCTCCATCCTCACGATGAATAGCTTTTTGCCCTCGCGATCGAACTTGCCGTATTCGCCGCCCAGCTGCATCAGTTGCTGGTAGTCGCCAAACAACTGCTTGGCTTCGCCTTGCACGATCTCAGAGTCGAAGAAGGCCATGGCGCGGCGTTGCTGGATCGGGTTGGGCAATTCTCCGCCGATCGTTGGGCCCTGACGAGTGCGGATCCACGCATCCCGTAGCGCCGCATGCAGCAGGGTCGGCTTAGAGCCGCAACGATTGCGCCCCTGTTCCCCGTGGTCAGCCCCCCGTGGACTTCACCCGCCAGATCAGGCAGATCCAGCGCAACGGCGCCACGGCCACAACCCTGCTACGGCGCCACCGGCTGGTGGCCTGTTTTGGCAACCGGGCCTTGCTCAATTTTTTTCTCAGTGGCTTAACCAGGCCGGGCCAGGTGGCTGGGGCCGCCACCACCGAAGAGGAAGGCCTGGCCCTGATCAAGAGCCAGCGGCCCGACATCCTTGTGGTCACCGACCAGCTGGAAAAGGGATGCGGCATCCGGCTGGTGGAACGGACCAAGGCCAGCTGCCCGGAGATCCGCACCCTGCTGCTGGTGGGGCCGCTGCAACGGCCGGCCAAGCTGCGGGCTGCCGTGGCAGCGGGGTGCGATGGGCTCTGCCTCGAATCCGGCATGGGGCTTGATGCCGGCACGCCGGCCCTACGGGCCATTCGTGATGGCGGCACCTATATCGATCGCCCCCTATCTGAGCTGTTACGCAGCCGGGGGGCGGGCCAGGCCAGGGGCCCCGTGCCGGACCTCAGCGCCAGGGAAATCGAGGTGATTGAGCTGGTGGTCGCTGGCCTAAAAAACAATCAGATCGCGGCGAGGCTCTTCATCAGCCCGGAAACGGTGAAAAGCCATCTCACCAACCTGCTCAACAAGCTCGGTGCCCGCGATCGCAACCATGCAGGGTTTCTTGCCGTGCGTCTTGGCCTGGTGGACTGGCCCCAGGAGGGCTAGCTTCGCACCGTTGTGCTGCGTGCCTGCCGCCATGGCCGATGGCCACTGGTTGGATCCCCTTGCCCGCAGCCTGCTGGAGGCCACGGGCCAGCTGCCGGCCAGGCCCAGGGCCGCGGCGGCATCAGCTGACCAAGCAGGCGACCGGGCGAACAGCGGCGCCCAGGGCCTGCCCCTAGGGCAAGCCAGTGACGATCCTGGGGTTGACACCGAGGCGGCGGCGATCGAACGGGAGCTGCTCGCCCTCAAGCTGCGCCGCAACCCAGGCCTGCGCCTCAGCACGGCCACCGAGGTGCGCCATGCCGCAGCCCTGGGCTGGCGCCTCGATGTCAACCGGGCCACGGCCGCTGACTGGCTGCGCCTGCCCGGCATCAGCCCCCACCAGGTGGACCTGCTCCTGCGGCTCCAGGCCGGCGGGGTGCAACTCAGTGGACCTGAGGACCTCCAGCAGCTGCTGGAGTTGCCTGGGGACCAGATCGGTTGTTGGCAGCCGCTGCTGCTGTTCCGTTGGTATGGCGAGCCAGCCTCCCCCCAGGTCCGCCAACTTGACCTGAACCGGGCCAACGCCAGCCAGATCCACGCCGCCCTCTCGGGCCTCAGCCTGGAGCGCTGCCAGCGGCTGGTGCGGGAACGGCAACGGGCCCCCTTCCGCGACCTGGCCGACCTGCAACAGCGCCTGCAACTGCCAGCCGCCCTGGTGGAGGAGTTGATCGGTCGGGTGCGCTTTAGCCAGGGGCCGGCGGGGCCGGTACTGCCGCGGCCGAGCTGAACGCCATGCCAGCGCGCCCCCAGCCGCCAGCCCGTCAGGGCAACCTCTTCACCCAAGCGGACAACGCCGGCAACCAGATCGAAGCGGTCCTTGCCCTCGACGCCCCCCAGCTGCACCAGTGGCAGCAGCGGCTCAGCCAATTTCAGCAGCCCCAGTTTCAAGCGGCGGCCCTGGCCAACCCAGCCCTCAAAACCCCGTTCGTGCCAGCGGCTGAAACGGAAGCCCCAGCGGCTGAAGCCAGACCAGCGGGCGGCCAAACCAACCTGTTCAGTGCCGCCGGGCTGGCCGCCCCAGGCGGGGCAGACCTCGAGCCCCTGGCCCTCGCCGACCGCTTGGATCCCCTGGCCCTGGTCGCCCAGCCCCTGCAGTTCTGGCGCTGGCCGCAGGCGCCCCAGCAGGGTGCCGCCCTCTACTTCGTGGTGGATCGCCCCTGCCACCTGGCCAGTCCCTTGCTGCTTTACGTGGGCGAAACAGGCCAGGCCGATCGCCGCTGGAAAGGGGAGCACGACTGCAAGGACTATCTGGCGGCCTATGGCGAAGCCCTGCTGCAGGTGGGGTTGGAGTGCCAATTGAGCATCCGCTTCTGGGCCGACGTCCCAGCCCTGACCCGGCAGCGCCGGGCCCTGGAACAGGCCCTCATCCGCCTGTGGCAGCCACCCTTCAACAAGGAAACCCGCGGCCGCTGGGCCACCCCCTTCACGACCTGAATGGCTAGCGGCCTAATCGCCCTGCCTAGAGCGACTGGCAATCAAGCCACCAGCGCCCCTTCTACGATCAAGGCCCGCCGATCCGATGCCCCCATGGAGTTCCGCTGTACCTCGACCCCGGCGAGCAGCTGGAGCGGGGACACCCTGGCCGTAGGTCTGTTCAGCGGTGGCAGCGGAGCGCTCAAGGCGGTGCTTGAACAGCGCTTTGGTGCCGCCTTGTTAGAGCGGCTGGACCAACGCCAGTTCAAGGGCAAGGCCGGCGAAAGCCTGCGCTTGGAGTGGCTGGGCACAACACCGGGCGTGCTGCTGCTGGTGGGTCTGGGGGAACCCGCCCAGTTCGGCCTCGACGGCGTCCGCCAGGCAGCGGCCAGCATCGCCAAGGCGGCCCAGGTCCCCGGATGCAGCAGCCTGGGCATTGCCCTGCCGGTGGAGGGCCTGGAGCCCCAGGCGGCAGCGGCCGCCATCGCCCAAGCCGTGCGCCTCAGCCTGTTCAACGACCAGCGCTTCAAAAGCGATAGCGAGCCCAAGCCCCTACCCCTATCGGTGGAACTGCTGGGATTCCCCGCAACACCATCTGACCTACTGGATGGCATCGACGCCCTCTGCAGTGGCGTGGAACTGGCCCGCGAACTGGTGGCAGCTCCCCCCAACAAGGTGACACCCCAGGCCCTAGCCGACTGCGCCGCCGCCATCGCCCAAGAGTTTGGCCTGGAGCTGAAGCTGCTGGAGCGCAGCGACTGCGCGGCCCTGGGCATGGGCGCCTACCTGGGGGTGGCCCAGGGCTCGGACCTGCCCCCCAAGTTCATCCATCTCACCTATCGGCCGCAGGGCGCGGTGCACCGCCGGGTGGCCTTGGTGGGCAAGGGTCTCACCTTTGATTCCGGCGGCTACAACCTCAAGACCGCCGGCTCCCAAATCGAAATGATGAAGTACGACATGGGCGGCAGCGCCGCCGTGTTGGGGGCTGCCCGGGCGATCGGCCAGCTCCAGCCCGAGGGGGTCGAAGTGCACGTAATCGTGCCGGCCTGCGAAAACATGATCAGCGGCGGGGCCATTCACCCCGGCGACATCCTCACGGCCTCCAATGGCAAGACCATTGAGGTGAATAACACCGACGCCGAGGGCCGCCTGGTGCTGGCCGATGCCCTTGTCTATGCCTGTGGCCTGGAACCGGATGCGGTGGTGGATTTGGCCACCCTTACCGGGGCCTGCGTGATCGCCCTGGGCCATGAAATTGCCGGGCTCTGGTCCCCCAATGACGCCTTGGCTGGGGCCCTGGCCGCCGCGGCCAGCCAGGGGGGCGAGCAACTCTGGCGCATGCCCCTGCAGGCCTCGTACCGGGAGGGACTCAAAAGTGGCGTAGCGGATCTGAAAAACACGGGTCCTAGGCCGGGCGGTTCGATTACTGGCGCCCTGTTCCTCAAGGAGTTCGTGAACCCCGGGCTGGCCTGGGCCCACCTCGACATTGCCGGCACCGTCTGGAGCGACAAGGGACGGGGCCTGGACCCGGCCGGCGCCACTGGCTTTGGCGTCCGCACCCTGGTGAACTGGGTGCTCGCTGGCGCTCCCGCCTAAGCTGAATAGTCAACAGCGCCCCTGCAGCCCGATGGCCGTACGCAAGATCCGCTGGTTCGTTAAAGCCCAACTCGGGGTGCTGTTGCTGCCAGCAGGCCTGTGCCTATTCGGCAAGGCTGTCGAGAGGGAAACCCTCCAAGCCATCGGCCAGAACCAAGGACCCTGGGCCTGGTATGGGGCCCTCAGCCTGATTGCAATCACCGCCGGGGTGGGCCTGATGATCGAAAGCGGCCTGTTACGCGGCTATCCCAAGCAATAGGGCCACGCCCCCTTACTGCTACTGCCAAGGTGCCAGCAGCCCTAAACCCTCAGGCTGCCGTGACCATCAATGTTCTGCGCTCGGTTGGTTCTGGCTTGGCGGCCAGCAGCATCTGGGGGGATTCGAGCGCATGGATCTGCCAACGGGAGCGCTCACCGAACTGGGCCAGCAAGCGATCCAGATCGTCGGCAGCCTGCTTAGGACTCTCGTAGGGACCGATATGGCGGGTATGCAACCCGTCCCGGATCGTCAGCAGATACATACAAACGCCTCCTTCAAGCCACAATCATGCTAAGGCAATGTCCAGGCGAAACCAGGGGGGAAAACCGCTCCAACACTGAAGAGCTGGGAATCGGCGGCCATCTCTTCTTAAGCTTTTCGTTTGATTCGGTCGTAACGGTCAGCCGATCCTGGCGCGGCCCTGTCAGGGACGGCTGGAACGGGCCCGCTTGCCCCAGAGCTGGTCGAGTCGCTGGTCGCGGCCGCAGGCCCAGCGGTAGTACGTGTAGGACACCTTGTTGGTGGCTGCATAGTTCTGGTGGTAGGCCTCAGCCGGCCAGAAGCGCGATAGGGGCTTGAGTTCCACCTTGATCTCAGCGGGGGATCGCTTAAGTTCCAGGGCCGCTTGCTGGAGGCTGGTCCGGGCCTGGCTGGCCTGGCTATCGCCGGCGGTGAAAATCACCGGCCGATAGGACGGGCCCCTGTCACAGAACTGGCCGCCGCCATCGAGGGCGTCCACATTGCGCCAGTAGGCCCGCAGCAGGGTGGCGTAGCTGACACGGCTGTCATCGAAGCGCACCCGCACCGCCTCCTGATGGCCCGTGCCCCCGGCCGACACCTGCTTGTAGCTGGGATTGGCCAACTGGCCACCGCTGTAGCCACTGACGGCCTCCAGCACCCCCTTCACCTGGGCCAGGTCATGCTCCAGGCACCAGAAACAGCCACCGGCAAATACCGCCTCCGCTTCGGCGGCCTGGGCGCCCAGGGGCGAGGCCACCAGCACCAAAACCACCAGAGTGAGCTGGACCAGAGAGCGCCCGAGCCCCTGGTGAAACCAAGTTAAACGGCTAGCCCCCAGGCGAGCAGAGCCCTGGCCCCCAGGGGACAAGCCGGGATTGGTTAGGGCCAGATCACCTGGGGATGGGGGCACGCTCAACCGGGAGCAAGGCCATCCAGGATGGCGCAGGCGGCCCGGCCCGTGACCCCCGGTTCCCCAAGCTCCTGGCGCAACCGTTCGTAGCCAGCACGGATCCGTTGGCGGGCCAGACCGGTGCAATCAAGGAGGGGCAGGGCCTCAGCCACGATCGCGTCCACCGTGAGGTCATCCTGTAAAAGCTCGCTGAGCAGCCGCTCCCCCAGCACCAGATTGACCGGTGAGATGTGGTCAACCCGGAAATGGAGCAGGTGGCGGGCCAGCCAGGCGGTGGGCCGGCTCACCCGATAACCCACCACCTGGGGCACGCCGCGCAAGGCCAGCTCCAGGTTGACCGTGCCCGATTTGGTGAGGGCCAGATCGGCGGCAGCGCAGAGGTCGGGACGCAGACGGTCGGCATCGGCCGCCGGCACCACCTGGGCGTCCAGACCAGCCTGGGCCAGCAGGGATTCCAGCAGGGGTTCAAAGGCGGCCTGGCCGGCCGGCACCAGCACCTTCAAGCCGGGGGTGCGGCGCTGCAATTCGGCCGCCGCCGCCGCCAGGGACGGCACCAGGTAACGCAGTTCCTGACTACGGGAGGCGGGCAGCAGCAGCAAGAGTCGCTCTCCCCCAGCCAGGCCCAGCCGCTGACGCGCCCCATCCCGATCTGGCAGCTCCGTCAGGGTGTCGAGCAACGGGTGGCCCACCCAGAGCACATCGGCGCCCCGCTCGCCATAGAAGCGGGCTTCCTCCGGGAAGATCGCCAGGATCCGATCGGTGAAGCCCAGCAGACGCATGGTGCCGCCTTCCCCAAGGCGGAAGGCCCATTCCTGGGGAGCGATGTAGTAATTGATGGGCACCTGGGGGAAGCGCTTCTTAATGCGCAGGCCCAGGTTGATGTTGGCCCCCATGTAGTCGATCAGCACCACCCCATCGGGAGGCATTTCATCGAGCCAACGGTCCACCCGCCGCTGCAGGCGCAGGGTGGGCAGAACCAGGGGTAAGGCCTCCCATAGGCCAATGGCGCCCATGGGCGCCGTGTTGGCCAGCAGGCGGGCGCCGGCCCGCTCCATGCGTTCGCCGCCTAGGGCAACAATCTCGAGATCGATGCCGCGGCGCTCAGCCTCTTTCTTTAGGGCCACCACAAGCAACCCCCCCTGCAGGTCACCCGAAACCTCACCGGTGCTGATCAGCAGGCGCCTCATGGACGCTGGGCCGGCAGGGGGCCCCGGCGGCCGGGGCTGATCGAGGCCACGAGAAAGTCGCACAATTCTTTGGCGGCCGGCAGCAGCTCCTGGGCCTGAACCGCCACCAGGGCCTCGGCCAGGACCCGATCGCTGCGGTAGAGCTGGCTCCAAACCTCCTGGAGTTGTCGAGCTTCGGCTCCGCCATAGCGTTCGGCCAGGCCACTGCGCTTGATGCCAATGCGATTGAGGCCCCGCACCCGACCGGGGTGGCCTTCCACCACGGAGAAGGGCGGCACATCGCGGTCGATGCGGCTCATGCCACCCACCATGGCCATGGTGCCGATGTGGACGAACTGGTGAATGCCCAGCACTCCGCCAATCACGGCCCGATCACCAATCACCACGTGGCCGGCCACGGCCACCCCATTGGCAATCACGATCCGATCACCGAGATGGCAGTTATGGCCCAAGTGGCTGTAGGCCATCAGCAGGTTGCTACTGCCGATGCGGGTCTGCTCGCCATCCGCCGTGGCCCGATTGATCGTGACGCACTCGCGGATGCTGTTGTCGTCGCCGATCACCACCTCGGTGGGGGCCCCGTTGTACTTGAGGTCCTGGGGTTCAAGGCCAATGCAGGCCCCGGGGAAAATCCGGTTGCGGCTGCCCATGCTCACCCGGCCATCAATCACCACATGGGGACCAATGCGGGTGCCAGAACCGATGGTCACCTCCGGGCCGATCACGGCATAGGGACCGATGTCCACCCCAGCGCCCAGTTCGGCCTTGGGATCGACCACGGCGGTTGGATGGATCCGCGTCTGGACAGGGGCACCGTCCATGGTTGAGGGGGCGGTTGAACTGGTCATGCCGTCAGTCCACCAGGGAGAACATCAGCTCCCCGGAACAGACCAGTTCACCCTCAACGGTGGCTTGGGCCCTTATTTTGCCAAACCGCTTCCGCTTAATGCTGATCAGCTCGCAACGAATCCGCAATTGATCACCAGGCACCACCGGCCGGCGGAAACGCACACCATCGATGCCGGCGAACACGAACAGGCCCTTGGGCAGATCTGGCATCTGGGTAACGATTAGGCCGCCGACCTGGGCCATGGCCTCGACGATCAGCACCCCCGGCATCAGCGGCCGCCCGGGGAAATGGCCTTGGAACTGGGGCTCATTGAAGGTGACGTTCTTGATCGCCTCGGCGCTCTTGCCCGGTTCATAGGCGATCACCCGGTCCACCAGGGCAAAGGGATAGCGGTGGGGCAGCAGCCCCAGAATCTGCTCGCAGGTGAGCACGGCTCCGGGCGGCCGAGCAACAGGGGCAGCCTGGGCCTCCGGCTCAGACGTCAGGGCCGCGGCCGGGGTCTCCTCCCCTACGGAAGTCCCGGCCCCAGCGGCAAGGGCACTGGACGTCAAGGAAGAGCAGGAACCAGGAGCTGGGACAAGGGCCTGGGCGGCGGAATCGGTCAAGGGCATCAGCTGGAAAGGGAACTGGGGCGAAGGCGGGCCAGGGCGGCCGCAAGGGCGGTGTGGAGCCCATGGGAGCCCCGGTAAGCAAAGACCTGGGCCTGGGGTAACCCCACCAGGGCCAGATCCCCTAGCAGGTCCAGGAGCTTATGGCGCACCGGTTCGTCGTGGAAGCGCAGCGGCGGGTTGAGCCAGTGGTCGCCATCGCAAACCAGGGCGTTATCGAGGCCACCGCCCTGGATTAGGCCGCTTGCGCGCAGCTGCTCGATCTGGTCGCGGAAGCCGAAGGTGCGGGCTGGGGCGATCTGCTCAACAAAGGCCTGAGGGGTGAGCTCGAGGCTGAAAAACTGTTGGCCGATCGCAGGCTGGCTAAAAGCAATGGCGGCACCGAGTCGGGGCCGATCACTGGGCAAGGCCGTGGCAAAACTCAGGCCCTGCTGCAGGGTGATCGGCCCTGCCAACACCTGCAGGGCCGGCCGGGGTCCCAGGTGCTTGAGGCCGGCGGCGGCGATCGCCTCCACCCAGGGCAGGGCCGAGCCATCCAACAGGGGAATTTCATGGCCCTCCACCAGGATCGTCACCTGGCTGAGGCCCACCCCCGCCAGGGCTGCCAGCAGGTGCTCCACCGTGGCCAGGCGGCGTTGGTCGATCTGTAGGGCAGTGCAGAGCTGGGTGTCGGCCACCTGGGCCGGATCGAGCCTGTGCAGGGAGCGATCAGAGCCATCGAGCCAGCCGATCCGAAAGCCCGGCAGCTCAGCCGGTTCGAGGCGAACCCGGGCTTGACTACCGCTATGGAGGCCAATTCCCTGCAGCTCTACGGGAGCCCCCAAGGTGTGGGCCGAGCCGTAATCCTCAGGCCAACCGTTCACTAGAACTTCCAGCCCACGCCCAGGTTGAAGCGCCAGTTGCTGGTGAAGTCTTGGCTGGCCACCTCCAAGCGCAGGGGGCCCACCGGGGTGGACAGGATGATGCCGGTGCCCACCGAGAATCCCGAGCCGGGCTTACCCAGAACGCCGCCAGGATTGCCCGGCACATTGCCCTGGGTGCCAAAGTCAGTACCAGCATCGGCAAACAGCTCGCCGCTAATGATGCTGAAGATGGGGAAGCGATATTCGATCGTGGCTTCGCCGTAGCTTGTACCCACGCCCATGTTGCAGTCGTAGAAACCGCGCACCGAGTTGGAGCCACCCAAACAGAAGGCCTCATAGGGGGGAATTGTGCCCACGTTGGCACCGGCGGAGAGCTGGAATGCGAGGGCCTGCTTGCAATCGGCGGCTTCACCCTTTTTCGGCCGGCAGCCCTTGTAGACCCGCAGCCAGTTCACCGGGTAGTACTGGGTATAACTGGCCCTCACCCGGTTGAACGTGGGCGAATCGGGGCCTACAGAGACGAATTGCTCGGTACCGACGCTAAGGAAATTACCAGCTGTGGGGTTGCGAGGATCATTGAGCGTATTGCGGGTTGCTGCCACCCGCAGGCCAAAGAGTTGGTTGCTATTGGCGCAGTTGTAGGCAATGCAAATCACATTGCTGGTGGTGGTGCTGCCGCCGTTGAAGTTGGTGGTGGCCACGCCGTAGGGCATGGTCTGGCCGCTGAAGTTCATCGGCGTGGCTTCCTGAATACTCAGGCCCACCACCAGGCTCCAGGGCGCCTTCTTGAAGGGATTGCCACCATTGAGGGGCCGCACCAACTGAAGATTGGCGCCAACCCGCTGGACAGCAATCAGGTTGCCATCTAAGGCAAACCAATTATTGCCTGGATTAGCGGCCCTGGCCGCCTCAACTGAGTTGTAAGTTGTTGCGCCAGGATTAGTCGACGAATAAATATTGTAGGCCGCTGCAGTGGAGGGTGCGCTATAAAAGCCGCTGGAAACATTCGAAACCGTATTAAAGCTACCATTGCTCTGGCTCTGGAAGATTTGGGGAACTTCGCGGCTCAGGAAGATGCGAGCCCTAAAGGCAGTGCGATATTTATCGCCCTTAATCCAGGGATCGGTGAAGGAGATATCGGCCAGGCCACCGTATTGGCCGTAGGTGAAGTTAAAGGTGGTATCCCAGGCCCGGCCACCCAGGTTGCTATCCGACAACTGCACCTGGCCGAACACACCCTGGCTCTGGCTGTAGCCCAGGCCGCCCGAAAGGGCACCGGTGGATTGCTCGGTGATGCCCAGCACGATGGTCACCGTGCCGGGGGACTCGGGCAGGGGCTTGAGGGTCACCTTGACATCGCCGAACAGGCCGGTGCCGTAGAGGCGTTTGATGTCTTCTTCGAGGCGGCGGCGGTTGAAGCTGTCACCGGGCTTGGTGGCCAGTTCCCGGTTCACCACCCAGAGCCTGGTTTTGCCCTTGATTGGCTGGCCCTTGGCGTTGGTGGGGGAGCCCTCCTTATCGACAAACTGGATCTCGACGCCAGCCACGGTGCCTTCCCGCACCGTGAGTTGCACCACTCCCTGGGGGGTCACCTTCGAGGGACCCGTCACCCGGGCCAGGGAATAGCCCTGGTCGCTATACCACTTCTGCAGGTCCTGAAGGCGCCCCTGCAGGGTGTTGAGGTTGAGGGTCTTGCCGTAGTCGGAAGCGAAGGTATCGGGAATCAGGGTGGCGGGCAGCTTGGCCTTGCCTCCCTCCAGTTCCACCTTGGTGAGCACCGGATTGGGCTCGACCGTTACTAGAAGCCGCACCCCCAGGGGCCCGTCCTGGGGCTGGATGCGCACATCGGAGAACCAGCCGCTGGCGTAGATGGCGGAAAGGTCGTTGCGCAGCTCACTGCGGGTCACCTGGGTGCCGGGCCGGGTCGCCATGGCGTCGTAAACGGCCAGCTCCAGCCGCTCCCGTTCCGGGTGCTGCTGGAGCCCCTTGACGACCACTTCACTGATCAAAACCTTGGGTTCGCTGGGGGCCCCGGCCTCGGGGGCCTGGCTGGCGGTGGGGGCAGCCGACCCTGGTGCCGGGGCGGCAGCGGGTTTGGCAAGCCCAGGCTTGCCGACTCCTGGCTTGGGCGCTCCTGGTTGGAGCGTGGGCGCAGCAGCAGAGGGGCTGGACGCCGCTGCCGGGGAACTGGCTGGGGCGGACTGGGTTTGGGACGCCGCACCCGTGGCCGCCTGGCCCGGAGTCACCAGGCTCGCTGCCAGCAAAGGCAGGCTCGCGGCGAGTCCCAGGGGGCCGCCGAAGCGGTTGGGACGGTTCCTGCCGTGAAGGAGGCCTGCCATGGGAGTGGGGAGAGTGCGGCTGAACCGCAAAGTTCCGCCGACCTTACCTGTAGGTGCGGGGTTCTGGGCAGGCCCCTTGGACCCGTTTGCAGACCTCCCCGTAGGCCTCGACCACACCGCCGAGGTCCTGGCGGAAGCGATCCTTGTCCAAAATCCGTTCGCTGGCATCGGCCACCTGGGTGTTCCAGAGCCGGCAGGTGTCGGGGCTGATTTCATCGGCCAGCAGCAATTCACCGCTCGCGCTGAAGCCCAGCTCGATCTTGAAATCGACCAACTCCAGCTCCAGGCCGGCAAAAAACGGACGCAGCACCCCATTCACTTGGCGGGCCAGCTCTTCGAGGCGCTGGCGCTGCTCTGGCGTGAGCAGGCCGAGCCGCTCCAAGCGCGCCTCGCTCAAGAAGGGATCGCCGAAGGAATCATCCTTGTAATACAAGTCCAACAGGGGCGGCTCCAATGCTGCACCTGCGGCGATCGGCAGCTGCTTGCAGAGGGAGCCCGCCGCCACATTTCGGATCACCACCTCCACCGGCACAATCTGCACGGGCCTTACCAGCATCCAGTTACTGCCATCGATGCCCAGGTAATGGGTAGGCACCCCCTGGCGCTCGAGCAGCTCAAACAACAGGGCCGAGATCCTGCAATTGAGCGCCCCCTTACCGGCCAATTGGGCCTTCTTAAGGGCATTGAAGGCGGTGGCGTCGTCCTTGAACTCCACCGCCACCAGATCGCTCTGGTCGGTCTGGAAGACCCGTTTGGCCTTGCCCTCATGGAGCAGGGGCCCGAGGCTGTAGCTGGTCATAGTTGGCGGATCAAGGATGGGGGACGGGGCTGGGGGGTTTGGAGCGGCAGGTATCCCTGACGGGCCAGGGCCGTTCAAGGCCGGGAAGCGGCATGGCCGCCGCTCTGGCGGGGGGAGCGCAACTGCTGTTCCAGGTGCTGCTGGCGGGCCAGCCCCAGGGAATCCTGCCGCCCTAAAGCCTGGCGTCCCACCTGCCATTCACCGTAGGCATCGTCAATGCGCCGGCTGAGGCGGAGGAAGCGCTCACTGGGCCGCTCAGCGTTGGCGCCGGCGACGAGCAACAGGGCCCGTTGATCGCGCAGTAGCTCCGCCGCCAGCCCCCAGGCCCCGGCGGCGGCGGCCTGGTCTAGGGCGGTTTCGATTAGCTGGTTGCGCTCCTGCAAAGGCAGGCCCACCAGTAAGGCCGCTGCCCGCTGCAACCGCTCGGCGCCGTTCTGGCCCTCCTGGCGAGCCGCCAGGAGGGCCGCCGCCGCCCGTAGGTCCTCACCCAGCACCACCAGGTGGTCGGCGAGCACATCGAGGGCGGGCCGGCTGACCCGGCTGCCATCACGGCGCACCAGCAGGGTGATGAGCTGGCCATCGAGGCTGGCTAGGCGGCCGCCGGCCAGGCGCAGCAGGGCCTCAGCCGCCAGGCGGTGGTGCAGCCCCGCATCGGCAGCCCGCCATTGCGCCCATAACCAGAGGGCGCGCTCGCGGCCGGGGGCCGGGCCGTAGCGGTTGAGCACATTGAGGGCGTCGTCGGGGGCGCGGCAGTTCACCAGGGCCTCGGCATTGGCCAACACCACTGCCAGGGGCTGGGGTGCCGGCTTGACCGCCAGCAGGCGCAGCCGCAAGGCCCGCAGGGACGGGCCCTGGTCGTCCCGGGCGGCCTGGAGGCAGGCCCTATTCAGAAGGGCCAGGTCGCTGCTGGCCAGGACCCTGACGAGGGCTAGCTCTGGCGATGCCCCTGGTGGCAGTTGGGCAGCAGTCGGTGGGGGGGGAACCTGGGCAGCCGCCGACTGGGGCACCGCCAAACCCACCAGTAGGGCCGGCAACAGCAGGGCCCGCCCCAGGCAACCCAGCGACGGGTCTCGGCGCACCGGCGAGTAAAGAGGATGGGGCACGGCGAAGCCTCCACGCGGCGTCAACCTAGGAGAGGCCGCCCTCGCCCCCATCCCTTGATCCGGCTGCCATGTCCGACCCGGCGACCTTGCTAAGCCCTGAGCGGGTGCTCGTGGTGGGGGGCGGTGGCCGCGAAAATTCCCTCGCCTGGGCCCTGGCCCGCAGCCAAGGTGTGGCCGCAGTGTGGGTGGCCCCGGGCAATGGCGGCACGGCTGACATCGCCGGCTGTCAGCAGCTGGCGATCGCCGAAACCGACGCCGCAGGCCTGCTGGAGGCCTGCAAGACCCACGCCATCGACCTCGTGGTGGTGGGCCCGGAGGCGCCCCTAGCGGCGGGCCTGGGGGACCACCTGCGGGCCGCCGGTATGGCGGTGTTTGGCCCTGGAGCCGACGGGGCCCAGCTGGAAGCCAGCAAGCAATGGGCCAAGGCCCTGATGGTGGAGGCCGCCATCCCCACCGCCGGCTACTGGCCGGCCGATAGCCGGGAGCAGGCCTTGGCCATCCTTGAAGGGCAGAACCGACCGCTGGTGGTGAAGGCCGATGGCCTGGCGGCTGGCAAGGGGGTGACGGTGGCGGACAGCCTGGCGGAGTCCCGGGCCGCGATTGAGGAGATTTTTGCGGGGCGTTTTGGCGGCGCTGGCGCCAGCCTGGTGCTGGAGGAGCGCACCGAAGGGCCCGAGGTGTCGGTCTTTGCCCTCTGCGACGGCGAGCGGTTGGTGGTGCTCCCCCCCGCCCAGGACCACAAACGCATCGGCGAAGGCGACACCGGGCCCAACACCGGCGGCATGGGGGCCTATGCCCCAGCCCCTTTGCTCGATAGCGCCGCCCTCGAGGCCGTGCGCCAACGGGTGCTGGAGCCCACCCTGGCGGCCCTGAAGGCCCGCGGTATCGACTATCGGGGGGTGATTTACGCCGGCCTGATGCTCACCTCCACGGGGATCAGCGTGATCGAGTTCAACTGCCGCTTTGGCGATCCGGAGTGCGAAACCCTGATGCCCCTGCTTGGCCCGCAACTGGCCCAGGTGCTGCTCGCCTGCGCCCTCGGCCGGCTGGATAGGGCACCTGTGTTAACGATTGCACCCCGCTGCAGTGCCTGCGTGATCGCCGCTGCCAGCGGCTACCCAGGCGAAGTGCGCCGAGGTGACCGGATTGAAAGCAGCCTGGAAAGCAGGGCAGACCTGCAGCTCTTTCACGCCGGCAGCCAGCGGCTAGCCGATGGCAGCACGGTGACCAGTGGCGGTCGGGTGCTGGCGGTGGTGGCCCAGGGCGACGACTTTGACGCCGCCTTTGCGGCTGCCTACGCCGGCCTGGCCCTGGTGCACTTTGAAGGCATCACCTACCGGCGCGACATTGGTCACCAAGTGCGCCGTACCTAGGATGATTTCCCCTAATCCCAGTGGCAGCAAGCCCACGACCGTGGCCACCAGTAGCCCGAGCGGCAATCGCCCAGCGGCAGCAAGCCTGCCTGCGCCTACCCCCCTGGGACTCCCCGCGGACGGTCGACCGCGCTCCTGGTGGGATGGGTTAGGGCGCTGGTGGGCCGAATTCAGCCTGCAAACCAAGCTGCTGGCCGTGGCCACCCTGGTGGTGAGCCTGGTGATGACGGGGCTCACCTTTTTTGCGCTGAACAGCATCCAGATGGATGTGCGCATGAGCGACACCCGCTACGCCCGTGACCTGGGCCTGCTGCTCTCAGCCAACGTCACGCCCTTGGTGGCCGAGGGCAACGACCGGGAACTGGCCGCCGTGGCCGAACGATTCTGGCGCTCCAGCCGCAGCCTGCGTTACATCTTCTTCGCCGATCCCGAGGGCCTGATCTACCTGGGCATCCCGATCAGCGGCAGCCAAGGCAGTAGTGAGCTGCTGCTCAGCCGCCGCCTGGAAATGCCCGCGGACCTGGCCAAACGGCCCCAGAGCCCCCTAGTGCGCCAACACCTGAGCCCCGATGGCCAGGTCACCGATGTCTTTGTGCCGATGGTCAGCAACGGTCGCTATCTGGGCGTCCTGGCCCTGGGCATCAACCCGAACGAGGCGGTCCTAGCCAGTGCGGCCCTGACCCGGGAAGTGACCGTGGCGGTGTTCATCTCAATCTGGGTATTGGTGATTCTTGGTTCGGTATTTAACGCCCTAACAATCACCCAACCTGTGAAGGAATTGCTGCGGGGGGTGGGTTTAATTGCCGGCGGCGACTTCGGCGCCCGCATCGCCCTGCCCGTGGGCGGTGAACTGGGGGAATTGCTCAATGGCTTCAATGCCATGGCCTCCCAGTTGGAGGCCTACGACGAAGCCAACATCGAAGAACTAACCGCCGCCCAGGTCAAGCAACAAACCCTGATTGCCACCATGGCTGATGGGGCCTTGCTGCTCGATGGGGCCAGCAAAATTGTGCTGGTCAACCCAACGGCCAGGCGCCTATTCCGCTGGGAGGGCCGCAACCTGGAGGGCAGTGAGCTGTGCGATGCCCTGCCAGGCCTTTTGGGCCTGGAACTGCAGCCCCAACTCGATGCGGTGCAGAGCGGCGTAAAAGACAGTAGTGATTTACGCATCGAGCTGGGGGAACCCGCCCGAACCCTACGGATCGTGCTGCAATCGGTGCGCGATACCAGTGGCGAAAGCCTCAAGGGCATTGCCGTTACGGTGCAGGACCTTACCCGGGAGGTGGAGCTGAATGCGGCCCAAAGCCGCTTTATCAGCAACGTCTCCCACGAGCTGCGCACGCCCCTGTTCAACATTAAGAGCTACGTGGAAACTCTCCACGACATGCGCGATCAACTGAGTGAGGCCGAACAACAGGAATTTCTGGCCATCGCCAATGCCGAAACCGATCGGCTCACCCGGCTGGTGAATGATGTGCTCGATCTATCCAGGCTGGAATCGGACCGCATCTGGACCCTGGAGCCGGTCGATTTCCCCCCCGCCATGGAGCAAACCCTGCGTAACTACCGGCTCAATGCCGATGACAAGGGGGTACATCTGGTCATGGATGTGGAGAGCAACCTGCCCCGCGTACGCGGCAACTGGGACCTGCTGCTGCAGGTACTCGACAACCTGGTGGGCAATGGCCTCAAGTTCACCGCCGCCGGCGGCCAACTGATGATGCGGGCCTATCTCTGGCCTGACACTTGCCAGCTAGACCCCAGCACGGCCCCCCGGGACGACAGCCCCACCTGCGAATTGAGTTCGCCCCTGCCGCGGCTACGGGTGGAAATCGCCGACTCGGGATCGGGCATTTCCTTCGATGATCAAAGCCGCATCTTTGAGCGCTTCTACCGGGTCGAAAATGCCGTGCACACAGAAGTTGGCACGGGCCTGGGCCTCTCGATTGTGCGCGGCATTCTCGACAAACACGCCAGTCGTATCCAGATGGCAAGTGAACCCGGCTGCGGCACAACCTTCTGGTTCGAACTCCCCATAGAGCAGGCCGACAGCGATGATCTGCTGTTGATCAGTGAGCGCCGACGCCAGGACCGAGCCAACCTTCTCGTCGAAACGGTCTGAGACCTTTGAGCCCGGCCTGGGGGGCCTGGCTCAAAGGTCTTCGCTAGCTACTCCGCGGGCGATGCGGGCCAACTCACTGCGTTCGTCAGCATTGATGCGGTGGGGCACACCGCTGATGATGCGCTCAAAATTGGAGAAGGAATCCTTGATCTCAGGGCCGTTACCCGTGATTACAAACTCGCGGATGCCCTTATCGTGCCAGGAGCCGCGCATCTTGAACACGTTGAGAGCACGGGCCATTTCACCGCGAATCTCCACGTATTGGAGCAGCAGGATCGTGTCGGTAATCGTGGAGATGTGGGAATCGGTAATCGAGTGGCTACCCATGAACTCCTCGGAAGTGTTCGTGAAGAAGCCAGCGATCTCCTCCTGCTTGGCATAGCCAGTCACGCCAATCACAAACTGGCGGAAGGCATTGTGGCTAACGCCCCGGGCCAGGGCAGAGAGCGAATCAATCGCCATGCGCGAGGGCTTGAATTCTGCAATCTCGGTTTTGATGATCTGAAGGTGATCCTCGAGGCCGGTGGATTCGGGATAGGCACAAATGATCTTGAGCAGGCCATCGCGCTCCATCTGCTCAAAATCCATGCCCCAGCTGGTGGCATTGCGCAGCAACTGGGCCCGGGATTCCTCATAGGCAAACAGGATCGCCCGCTCCTTATTGGCACAAGCATTCTCGACGAACTTGCTGACCAGCAGGGTTTTGCCCGTACCGGTAGCGCCGGTGGCCAGGATGATCGAATCCTTAAAGAAGCCGCCGCCGCACATCTCATCGAGCCGGAGCACCCCCGAACTAACGCGCACATTCGAGGACCGCTGGGTGAGCCGCATGGCGCCAAGGGGGAAGATGCTGACGCCATGGGCGCCCATGGTGAACGGGAACTCCCCCTTCATATGGGTGGTGCCGCGCAGCTTGAGAATCTCCACGGTGCGCCGACGCCGCTCACCTTCAAGCACGTTGCGCAGAATCACCACGTTATCGGAGACAAATTCCTCAACGCCGTAGCGGGCAATCGGTCCATATTCATCAATGCGCTCGGTGGTCATCACCGTGGTGACACCAATCTCCTTGAGCCGGGCGATCAGCCGGAAGATCTCACGGCGCACCACCGAAACTGCGTCATATTGCTGGAATACGGCCGTGATCGAATCGATCGCCACCCGCTTGGCCTTATATTTACGAATCGCGTAGTTAATCCGCTCAATCAAACCAGAAAGATCAAAGCTTCCAGCTACATCTTGACCGTCAGGATCGGGCGAGGCATCGAGGATGAAAAGCTTGCCCTGCTCAACCATCTCTTGGAGGTTCCAGCCAAAGCTTGAGGCATTACGCAAAATATCGAGGGGTGACTCCTCAAACGTGACAAAAATGCCAGCCTCATCAAATTGGCGTATCCCGTTGCAAAGAAAATTGAGCGAGAACACAGTTTTGCCCGTGCCCGAGGTGCCACTTATCAGGGTCGAGCGACCGATCGGCAGGCCGCCATGGCACACATCATCGAAGCCCTCAATCCCCGTGGGAAGCTTCTGCACCTGCATCAAGGTAGGGCCGGAGCTGGTGGAACTGGAATCCTGCATGGAACTAAAAGGGCTCAAAAAGACAATCAGGAGGGCTATTTAATCTGGGCGTCAGCCCCGGCAAGCGTCAGAGGGACTCAAGCGGCGGCAGGGCCAAGGGGGACTCGAGGCTGCCGCCCCCAGGCCCAGGGCCCAGGGGCGGCCTGTCTGGGGAACTCCGGTCAGGGGACCCTGGCTGGCCAGCACCGACTGGGAACTGATTGGCGCTAGGGGATGGGTCATGGGCATGCCGGTGGAGGTGAACAATCCCATCAGTTCCCAAATCAGCTGAGATCAGGCCGGAAGAGTCCAGATCATCGTCGCTGCCAAAATCCTCCTCACTGAGCTCATCATAAAGAAGATCAAGACCAATTAAGACTTTCTCTCGATCGGACAAATCTCCAATAATGCGCCTAACCGGCGGGGGCAAAATCTTCGCCAGCGTGGGGGTAGCCAAGATTTTATCTTCCTCGGCAAGCTGGGGATTTTGCAGGACATCAATCACCTTCAAGGCATAGACACCCTGAAATTCGGTGTCCAAAATATTGCGCAGGGTCTTGAGGGCCCGCATCGAATTAGCCGTGTTGCCAGCCACGTAGAGCTTGAGGATGTAGGTCTTACGGGGCGCCATCAACCCACCTCCTGAGCGGGGACCATGGACTCCAGGCGGG
>JAEMQZ010000091.1 GCA_016463595.1 Synechococcales cyanobacterium SupBloom_Metag_052
GGGCTGGGGCCAGGAAGCGGCTCAGGGGGGCAACCGGAATTTGTGGTTAGTGACGGATCGATGGGCTGGAATGGTGCTGCAGCGAAGCCGCAACGCCGACTCGCTAGGGCCGTGCCTTGACCGCAAGGTTCAGGCGTCAGCAAAAAAACAAGAATTCCAGGTTTGGATCAAACCCGTCTGAACGACGTTGCAACCTTGGCTCTGAGGAAGCTCGGCTCTCAGGAAAGTTGATTCGAGAAAGCTGTTGCGGAGAAGGAAAGCAGACTCGGAGTTCTAGGAAAGACGGGTCTCGGAAACCGGTCGATCGGAGAATCCTCTGCAGCCCAACGGCCGTGTGTTGGCAAATTAGCACGGAGATCAGACAGCAGTTTTGAGCTCCAGCTGATCGCGACAGAAGCGGCGCATCTGCAACGGCAGCCCCAGCCGGCTCGCAAACCAGTGCTGCAGCTGCTCGGGCCTCAAACTTCGGCCTAAACCATCAATCCTGGCCCCCACCCGAATGGTGACGGCCGCGCCCTGGGGCTCCACCTCCAGCCAGGTCAGGACGCTGCGCAGGTCCCGTTGCCGGGGACGGCCCTTCTTATCGGTGTCGTCCCAGATCCACTGCGGCGCCGCCAGCAGGTCCGCTGCAGCCCTCTGCCAGGCCGCCAGCGCCGGGGCGCTGGCGGCGGCCTCCTGGCCCGCTGACAAGGACAATTCAGTGGGAGCTGGAGCCAGCTCCAAGGTCCAGCTGGCGCCGACCAACTCCTGGGAGAGGCTGGGTCCAGCCAGGGGCACTTCGACCACAGACTGCAGGTTGAACTCGCTTGTCAACTGGGCCTGCAGCCGCTGGCGCACCCAGGCAGGGTCCTGCCATTCGGCCATCTCCAGATCCATCCATTCCCCCTGGGCCTCGGCCCCGAGCGGAAGGGCCAGGGCGAACTGGAGCCTCGGCAAGGGATGGAAGCCGCCGGTAAAGCTCACGGGCAGGCGACTGCGGCGCAGGGCCCGCTCCAGCATCCGCACCAGATCGAGGTGACTGAGCAATCCCAGGCTGCCTGTCTTGGCAAAGCGGAAACGCAGGCGCTGCAGCCGTTCACTATTGGGGGGCCGCTGGGGCCGCTGCTGGGGGATCGCTGGCGGCGGGATCACCACGTTGTGGCCCAAGTCCGGGCCGCAAACCCCGCAGTTACTGCAGCCCTCAAAGGAGCAATCGGGCACCACGGCCGCCGCCAGGGCCCGCTGCAGGTCTTCGGCTAGCCAACGCTTGTCGACGCCGGAATCGATGTGGTCCCAGGGCAGGGGCTGGGCGCAGAAAGTCTCCAGGTCGGCCTCGCTCAGGGCCAGGGTTGCCGCCCATTCCCCCATCTCATGGGCCCGATAGCGCCCCCCCAAGCCGGCCGCCTCAATCGCCCCGGTCCAGGCGGCGTAGGTGCGATCGGCCGCCTCAAACCAGGCATCCAGGCCGGCGCCAGCCCGCCAGGCCGCCTCGATCACCGCCGCCAGGCGCCGGTCTCCCCGGCCAACAAAGTCCTCCATCGCCGAGAGGCGCCCATCGCTCATGTTCGTTTTGATGCCGCGCAGGGGCCGTAAGGCGGCCCGTAGCAACGCCTGACGGCGCCCAAATTCCGCCGTACTGACGCTGTGCCACTGGAAGGGGGTGTGGGGCTTGGGCGTGAAATTGCTGATCGTGAGATTCAGTTCCAGGCGGCCCAGGTCGCCACAATCCCGCTGCAGATTGCGGCAGGTTTCGGCAATGCCGAGCACGTCGGCGTCGGTCTCACCCGGCAGGCCGACCATGAAATAGAGCTTGATCTTGCGGTAGCCGTTCTCCATCGCCGTGCGAATGCCTCGCAGCAGCTCGCTATCGGTGAGCCCCTTGTTGACGATGTCCCGCAGGCGCTGGCTGCCGGCCTCTGGAGCAAAGGTGAGGCCGGCCTTGCGGGTGCCGCCGAGGATGTGGGCGATGTTTTGGTCGAAGCGATCCACCCGCTGGCTGGGCAGGGTGAGCGAGACGTTCTGATCGGCAAGGCGATTGCGCAGCTCCACCCCCACCGCCGGCAGGGCCAGGTAGTCGGAGCAGCTGAGCGAGAGCAGGGAAAAATCGCTGTAACCGGTGCGCTCCATGCCGGTTTCGATCGCCTCGATCACCGCCTCCGGCTCCACATCCCGGGCCGGGCGGGTGAGCATGCCCGGCTGGCAGAAGCGGCAGCCGCGGGTGCAGCCGCGGCGGATCTCCACCGTGAGCCGGTCGTGAACAGTCTCGATATGGGGCACCAGACCCATGGCGTAGTGGGGCATGGGGGTGGCGGTGCGCCGCAGCACCCGCTTGGGAATCCCCGGATGGAGCGGTTCGAGGCTGACGCCATCGGCGCCGGGGCCGTAGAGGGCTGGCACGTACACCCCCGGCACCTGGGCCAGGTCGCGCAGCAGCTGGCTGCGGCTGAGGCCGGCGGCCTTGGCTTCAGCCACCACCAGGCCGATCTCCGGCAGCAGCTCCTCGCCATCGCCCAGGGCAAAGAAATCGAAGAAGGCGGCAAAGGGTTCCGGGTTGCTGGTGGCCGTGGGCCCGCCGGCAAAGATCAGGGGCGGCGCCGCCGGATCACTGAGGGGCAAATCACCCCGTTCGCTAGCGCGCAGGGGCACCTGGGCCAGGTCGAGCATGGCCAGGATGTTGGTGGCCCCCAGTTCGTAGCTGAGGCTGAAGCCAAGAATGTCGAAGGCGGGTAGGGGCCGGCGGCTCTCAACGCCAAACAGGGCCTCACCGCGGGCCTTCAAGCGCTCAGCCAGGTCCGGCCCAGGCAGATAGCTGCGATCGCAGAGCTGGCCGGGAACGGCGTTGAGGATCGAATAGAGAATGATGTGGCCCAGGTTGCTGGCGCCCACCTCGTAGATCTCGGGGTAGGTGAGGGCCCAGCGCACCCGGGCGGCCTGCCAATCGCGCGGCTCCACCCCCAGCTCATTGCCCAGGTAGCGGCCGGGCCTGGCGATGCTCGGGTCCACTAGGGCCTCGAAGTCCACCGGCCCATCCCAGGCCCTGGGGCTGGCTGGGGCGATCGCGGTCCGGTCCGGGTTCGGCGTCAGCGAAGCGGAGCGGGAGCCAACGGACACAAGGGGGACGCGAGCGGGCGTGGGCTCGATCGTATGGGCACCGGTTGCCGAGCGGGCCGCTCGCCATAGGACAATCCCGCCATCAGCACCCAGCGGATCGCCCCGCCCCATCGATGGTCCAGGTCAACGGCAACTACCTCAAGCTCAAAGCGGGCTACCTCTTCCCAGAAATCGGCCGCCGGGTCAAGGCCTTCACGCAGGCCAACCCCCAAGCGCCGATCATTCGCCTCGGCATCGGCGATGTGACCGAGCCCCTGCCCGAGGCCTGCCGCACCGCCATGAAGGCGGCCATCGATGCCATGGGCACCCGCGAGGGCTTCCATGGCTATGGCCCCGAGCAGGGCTACCTCTGGCTGAGGGAGGCCATCGCCAGCCACGACTTCCAGGCCCGCGGCTGCGCCATCACGGCCGAGGAGATCTTCGTCTCCGATGGCTCCAAGTGCGATAGCAGCAACATCCTCGACATCCTTGGCGAGGGCAACCGCATCGCCGTGACCGATCCGGTCTATCCGGTGTATGTGGACAGCAACGTGATGGCCGGCCGCACCGGTGAGGCCGATGACGCTGGCCGCTACGGCGGCCTCACCTACCTGCCGATCACGGCCGATAACGGCTTCACCGCCGAGATCCCCACCGAACCGGTGGACCTCATCTACCTCTGCTTCCCCAACAACCCCACCGGCGCCGTCGCCAGCAAGGCCCAGCTGCAGCAGTGGGTGGACTACGCCCGCGCCCATGGGGCCCTGATCCTGTTCGATGCGGCCTACGAGGCCTTCATCCAGGACCCCGAACTCCCCCACTCCATCTACGAGATCGAGGGGGCGCGGGAGTGCGCGATTGAGTTCCGCTCCTTCTCCAAGAACGCCGGCTTCACCGGCACCCGTTGCGCCCTCACTGTGGTGCCCCGGGGCCTGATGGGCCGCACCGCCACGGGCGAAGCCGTGGAGCTCTGGACCCTCTGGAACCGGCGCCAATCCACCAAGTTCAACGGTGTCAGCTACATGGTGCAGCGCGGCGCCGAGGCCGTGTATTCACCGGAGGGCCAGGCCCAAGTCAAGGCGCTTGTGGCCTTCTACATGGAGAACGCAGCGATCATCCGCCGGGAACTGGCCAGCGCCGGCCTGGAGGTGTTTGGCGGTGAGCAGGCCCCCTACGTGTGGGCGAAAACGCCAGCGGGCGTGGATTCCTGGGGCTTCTTCGACAAGCTGCTGCAACAGGCCCACGTGGTCGGTACCCCCGGCAGTGGCTTCGGGGCCGCCGGTGAGGGCTACTTCCGCCTCTCGGCCTTTAACAGCCGCGCCAACGTGGACGAGGCGATGGGCCGGATCAAAGCCGCCCTGGCCGCCTGAAGCCAGGGCCTGCAACTCCCTTAGCCGCAACACCCGAGAATGACCCGGGCCATCCCTACAGTTGGGGACCCGATCGGACGGAACCGGCCATGGCCGTGGCTGCGCAATCAATGACGAGCTCCCCAGGCAGAAGCCCCGGCGGAGCGGCCGTGATCGAGAAGCAAACCGAGCGGGTGCGCAAGGTGTCGCCCCGCTACAAGGTGTTGCTGCATAACGATCCGGTCAACTCGATGGAATACGTGGTCACCACCCTGCGCCAGGTGGTGCCCTCCCTCAGTGAGCAGGACGCCATTGCCGTCATGCTCGAAACCCACAACACCGGTGTGGGCCTGGTAATCGTTTGCGACATCGAACCGGCCGAGTTCTATAGCGAAACCCTCAAGGCCAAGGGCCTCACCAGCACGATTGAGCCCGAATGCTGATGGCGGACGCCGCCAGGCCGGGTAGGCCGCCCATCCCCTGGTGGGGAACCCTGCTCTACCCAGCCGCTTTGATCGCCCTGTTCCTTGGCTGCCAAGGGCTGGCTGGGCTCGTCGGCATTGGCGAAGGGCAACGGGCGAGCCTGGCGGCCATCCCGGCGGTGTTGGCCCTGGTCGTGAGCCTGCCGCTAAGGCTGCGACGCCAGTGGGGCGAACCCCATCCCTGGCGCAGCCTGGGGGTGGTCGGCCCCGGGCCTGCGGCGCTCCAGGCCTTGCTGCGCGGCCTGCTCAAGGCGGCGGCCCTGCTGGCCCTCGTCCTGGTCGGCCTGCAATCGGCCGGTGCGCTCACCTGGCCGCTGCAAACCTCTGCCGCCGTGCTGCTCAATGGCCTGGTTCTGGCCCTGGGGGTGGGCTTTGCCGAGGAGCTTCTCTTTCGCGGCTGGCTGCTGGGGGAACTCGGGCTGCAACTGGGGCGCCAGCGGGCTCTCTGGCTCCAGGCCGCCCTCTTCAGCCTGGTGCACACCCGCTTCAACCTGCCGCTGCTACCCCTCCTGGGACTGCTAGGTGGCCTGATGCTGCTGGGCCTGGCCCTAGGCCTGCAACGTCGCGCCGATGGCGGCCTGCTTTGGGGTGCCGTGGGACTGCACGGAGGCCTGGTGGGCGGCTGGTTTGTGCTCAACCAGGGGCTGATCGCCCTGCAACCGGCCACCCCGAGTTGGCTCACCGGGCCCGCCAATCCGATCGGCAGCGTGCTGGGCTGGCTGGGGCTGGGGTTGCTGCTATGGGCCCGGCGACGCTGGTGGAGCGTCTAACGCAGCTATCGCGTCGCCGTAGCAAGTGCTTTGCGTCCTTCCAATGGCGCCTTTAGGGCCTCTTCCAGGGGGGCCAGGCCGTAGTCCCGTTCGAGCAGGTCCATCACGGTGCGGCCGAAATCGGCGGGGTTGCGTTCAAAGGCCTCCAGGCAAATACGGCCGAAGGTGCTGCCCATCGGTTCCGGGTTCCAAAGCAACTGGCGAGCGGTCCAGGGCATCATGCTCATCGGGTTGTAGCCGGGCTTAATTAGGCCCTGGTCAAAGCCGTATTGCTCCAGGTGGGTGTGGGGCTGCAGGCCAATAAAGAAAATCGCCGGCTCTACCTTGTCGGCGCCAAAGATGCGCTCCAGTTCGCGGTGATAGGCCACGGTCTGGCGAATCGTTTCGGGGCGCTCATCGATCACATTGAAGGAGTAGTTCACCGACACATGCTCCCGGAACCCGGCCCGGGCCAGTAGGCGACAGTTCTCCAGCACAGTGCGCAGGTTGTAGCCCATGCGCATCTTGCGCACGAGCTCCTGGGAGCCCGAGGTGATGCCGATCTCGA
>JAEMQZ010000024.1:0-12928 GCA_016463595.1 Synechococcales cyanobacterium SupBloom_Metag_052
CCCCAGGCCCAAGTCCCAGCCTCCCGTAGCCCCCGACGACCCCGCTGCTCAACCGCCCGAGGAGAGTCCCTGGCTGTTCTGGCGGGGGGTGCTGATCACCCTGGTGATAGCCCTCGGCATCCGTCAGTTCCTACTGGAGGCCCGATACATCCCCTCAGGTTCGATGTTGCCGGGCCTGCAGATCCAGGACCGCCTGCTGGTGGAAAAACTCAGCTACCGCAACCGGGGTCCCCGGCGCGGCGAGATTGTGGTGTTCCACGCACCCCACCACTTTGATCCGGTCCTGCAGGCCAACCACCGCTCCTCGGCCCTGGGCTGCTTGCTCGTGAACTTGCCCCTGGTGGGCTCAATCCCGGGCCTGCAAAATCCCGCCTGCGACGCCTACATCAAGCGGGTGGTGGCTGTTGAGGGGGATCACGTTGTGGTCGATCCCCGCGGCCAGGTCAGCCTCAACGGTCGCCGCCAGCCGGAGCCCTACGTCAAGACCTGGTGTCAAGTCGATAGCCAGGGCATGGGACCCTGCCGCACCCTGAACGCCGTGGTTCCTGCTGACCACGTGCTCACCCTGGGGGACAACCGCGCCAACAGCTGGGATGGCCGCTTCTGGCCCGGCGGTGCCTTCCTGCCCCGCAGCGAAATCATCGGCCGCGCCTTCTGGCGCTTTTATCCATTCGATGCCATCGGGCCCCTCGGTCCGGCCGAATCAGGGAGTGGCGTGGCCCCTAAGAACGGCCCTTAATCCCACTCGCCAGCACCCGGCCCGTGAGCTCCTGCCTGCGTAAGGGTTGGTTGGCCGCCAGGGAGGCGTCGGGTTCCTGCCAGGGCTGCCACTGCTGCTGCGGATCGAACAGGATCCAGTCGCGGCTGCCGGTGCAGAGCAAGGCTGGGGCCAGGCCTAGCACCTGGGCCGGGCCCCAGCAGAGCACCCGCCAGAGATCGGCAGCCTGCCAGCCCCGGCGCACCACTAGCTCCTGCCAGAGCGCCGGCAGCACGTAGCGGTGACCGGCCACGCCGGGTTTGCGTTGATCCAGGGGCAGCAGCTGCTCTTCGCCATCGAGGGGCTGGTGTTGCACGGCAACAGCCGTGAGCACCCCGCTGGCCAGGCCAGCGATGAGGGCCTCACGATCGGCGCGGCAGCCAAGGGAGGGCTGCACTCGCCAGCCTTCCGCCCCCGGATCGAGGCCCCCGGAGTCGGCCAGCAAATGCCACCAGCTGACCGTGGCCAGGGGCCTTTGCTGGCAGGGCCGCTCCGCCAGTAGGGCCACCCCGGCGGCGGTGGAGAGGTTCATCAGGCGCAGGTTGGCCTGGGGCAGGCCCTGGGCCAGGGCCAGCAGGCTGCCGAGGGGCATGGTTTCGCTCAGCACCGGATCGAGGGGCCAACCCAGCCGCAGGGCCTCAACCCCCTCGCGCACGAACCCCGCCTGGCTGAACTCCCCGCTGTGGGGGGCGATCAACACGGGCCGATCCCCCATTTCGGCTAGGCGCAAACCCCGTTCGAGCAGGGCTAGGGGCGGCATGGTGGCGGCTTCGGCCAGGCCAATGGCGCCGCAATCCAGCTGCTCGCGATGGGGGGCCAGCTCCAGGCCGGCGCCGCCGCTGCTGAAGCTGCCCCAGGGCAGGATTCGCGCTTCAGCCTGATCGCTGGCCAGGCGGGGCAGCTGCATCGCCCCGGCCCGGTCCCGCCAGGGATGGGCCTGGGGCAAGACGGCCACGGTGCCGTAGCCCGCGGCGGCGGCCGAACGGGCCAGGCTCTGCAAGGTTTCGGCCCGTCCGCCCAGGGGCTGCTCCAGCACCGAATGGGGGTCCACTAAGGCGGGGCCAAGCCACCAGTCCTTGGCATCGAGGGCTGGCAAACCCAGCAGCTCTGCCCGCTTACGGGCTTCATGCCCGGTAGCGGCTAGGGCGCCCGATTCAATCAGGGCATCACAGCGACGCGGCGGTTGGCCTGGCGCTTCGAGCAGGTGAACCTGCTCCAGAAAGTGGCTCGAGCCGCTTAACACCATGACAGCCAGTGCCCAGGCACTCGATTTCGGTGGCTAAGCCCCCCCATCTAGAGGGCTCCCGCTGCGGTGCGATCAAGCACCCCGCCCAGGTGGGCGGTCTGGTTAAGGCAGGCCACCAGGGGCGGCCCCTCCGGTCCGTGGGGGTAGTCGATCACAGTGACTCCGCCATTGCCCTGTTTCACGGTCCAGATGTCGGCGGGGGCCAGGCCCAGCAGGGCGCAGAGGATCGTTTTATTGACCGCATCGTGGGCTACCACCAGGGCCGTTTCCTGCGGGTCCAGGCTGGCGGCAATGCTTTGCCAGCCCCTAAGGGACCGGTCCCAGACGTCCTGAATCGTTTCGCCGCTCGGCATCTGCACCGTGTCGGGCGCCAGCTTCCAGGTGGCTAGCAGCTCGGGCCAACCCTCGGCGATCTCCTGCTCCAGCCGTCCCTCCCATTCGCCATGGCCGATTTCCACCAGGGCACTAACGCTGGTGAGCGGCACCCCGGGATGGGAGCGCAGGATTGCTTCCGCCGTCTGGCGCGGGCGGGCCATGGAACTGGTGTAGGCCCGCTGCAGGCTCACATCGGCGAGGAAGCGACCGGCGGCCTCGGCCTGGCTATGGCCGTTCTCATTCAAGGGAATGTCAATCTGGCCCTGGAAGCGGCCCTGGCGATTCCAGTCCGTTTCGCCGTGGCGCACCAGCAAAAGTCTGGCTCCTGCACCCTTGGGTGGTAGGGACGAGGCGAGGGGGTCGTCCTGAAGATGGCTGGTGCCATTAAGGGATTCGATCTGCACAGCCAGCCCGCCATCGGTGCCGGAGCTCAGGTTCAGCACCGATAGGGAGGCGTTATCGATGCGCAAGCGCCTAAAGCCGGTGCCATCGAGCCCCAGCAGGCTCAGGATCAGGCAGCGCAGGATGGCGTTGTGGGCAACCACCAGCACGGTTTGGGAGTCCGCGGCCCCGGGCGGGTGCTTGAGCAGCAGACTGTCTTTAAATCGACTGGCCTGCTCCATTAACTCGCCGATCGGGGCATAACTGCTGCCGTCCGGGCGTTGCAAGAGCAGGCTTTCTGGCCGGGTGGCCCAGAGCTGGTATTCGGCGGGGAACTGGTCTTTTAAGTCCGGTATTCGCAGGCCACACCAGGGGGCCAGGTCCACTTCCAACAGGTCCCCATCGAGTTGGGGGGTTAGGCCAGCGCCATGGGCGGCGAGCAGCTGCAAGGCCGTGTCCTTGGCCCGGCGTAGCGGCGAGGCATAGACCTGGTCAATCGGCAGCCCCCGCAGGGCTTCTCCCGCGGCGCGGGCCTGGCGGTGGCCCTCCTCGCTCAGGTCGGAAAGGTCGTCGCGGCCCTGGATGCGCTGCTCCAGATTGAAGCTGCTCAGGCCATGGCGGACGAGCAGAAGCCTCAGGGTCACAGGGGATTAGCCATATCAGTACTCCATCGTATGGGAAGGCCACGGGTGAGAATCGGGCCATCATTGGGGCAAGCGGGTGAACACGGGGGAGCGGCCTGGCCCGGCGCGCTGGAAGGTGCTGCTGGCCCTGATCTGTGTGGCGATCAGCCTGTTGCTTTGGTCAAACGGCCTGCTCGAAAGCCTCAAGCGGCCCTCGGTGGCCAATGACCTGGAACGGCGCCAGCTGGAATTGGCCGTGCTGGCAAGTCCCCACTTGCCTCCAGCCCTGGGTCAGGCCTTCGCCGGCCAGGACCCCCTCGGCCGGTTGCAGCAGCACCTCGAGGGTCTGGGCATGGGACAGGCCGAGGCTGGCCAGCCCGCCTCCACCGACCTGCTGTTGGAGCAGGCCCTTGTGGCGGTTTACCAGGGCCAACGGCAGCGGGCCCTGCCCCTGCTTGAGCAGGCCCGTGCCCGCGACTCCGCCGTGGCAACTGCCCTGCTCTTGAACCAGCCCCTGGCGCCGGCCGAGGCCCAAGCACTCAGCGCCAGCTTGGCGCCGGTGCCCCTGCTGCGCCAATGGAGTTGCGAAGCCCTGTCGGGCGATCCCCAGGCCTGTGGCCAACCCCAAGTTGGCCAGCGCGCAGCCATGAGGCTTCTGTTGGTCAATCTTCTGCCAGGCCTGAGCCTGCTGGCGGGCCTGGGCCTGCTGGTCCGCGAGCTCTGGCTGCGCTGGCGCGGCCGGTCCCTGCCCCTGCCGCCCCTGGTGGGCCCGGCTTTGAGCGAAATCGATACGGTCCTGTTGGTGGGCGGCGGCTTTGTGGTGGTGGGGCAGGTGCTGACCCCCATCCTGCTGGGACCCTTGGTGGAGAGCCTGCTCTCCCTGGTCGAGCTGCCGGCGGCCCTCCATAGCGCCCTTTCGGTGTTGCTGCTCTACCTGGGGCTGATGGCTGGCCCCCTAGGGATTCTCTGGTGGATGCTGCGCGGCCTGGGGCCGGCGCCCCAGGGGGGCTGGTTGCAGCTGGGCTGGCTCCCCCCCTGGTTGCCCGCGGGTCGGGCCTTGAAGGGATTTCTGATCGTGCTGCCCCTGGTGAGCCTGGTGAGCTGGCTGCAGCAGCAGATCTGGAGTGATCCAGGCGGCAGTAACCCCTTGCTGGAGCTGGTGTTGCAGGGCGGGGCCCTGGCCCCCCTCAGTTGCTATGGGATCACGGCAATCGTGCTGGCGCCCCTGTTTGAGGAGACGATTTTTCGGGGGGTGCTGCTGCCGGTGGTGGCGCGCCAGCGGGGCCCCTGGCTGGGGGTGCTGGTGAGTGGCCTGGTCTTCGCGATCGCCCACCTCAGCCTGGGGGAATTGCCGGCCCTACTGATGCTGGGCCTGGGCCTGGGCTGGCTGCGCCTCAGCAGCGGCCGGCTGGGGGCCTCGGTGTTGATGCACAGCCTCTGGAATGCCATGACCTTCGCCAACCTGGTGTTGCTTGGCAGCTAATTCCAGCCGGTTGGGCGCCTCAAGTGGCTTTTTCCATTGCGGCCTAAGGCCTGATTGGTAGGACTGACATCCGTCTAGGAACCTGGGCCTATTCAATCCATGGCGGCCCTGGTTTGAGCCGATTTTTGAACTGTGCGGATTGCCAGACGGTCTGCCTTGCTGGCGCCTTCTAGCCGTGGTTCACTTGAAAAGTTGCTGTTTGGCTCCGTGGTTGCCGCCCCTGCCCCATCCACCTCCCGCAGCGCCAGGGGCCAGCGCCAACGCTCCCTAGCCCTGATCCAGGGATCCCTCTCAGCACGGCGGGTTGAGCGCGCAGCCCCTTGGCTGGCCAGTCTCCATCGGATCGCTGACGGCAGTCTGCTGGGCCTGGGTCTGGCGGTGGTTGGATTGAGTGCCCTCACCCTGCATTGGCAGAGCCAGTGGACCCGGAGCTACCAGAGTCTGGAGGCCTCCCAACTGCTGGAGCAACGCCTACAGAAATCCACCGCGGTTCTCGAACAGCACCACCTTCGCGTGGCCCACAATCCTGGCCAGCTGGTGCCCACCAGCAGCGAAAAGCTGATTTACGTGCCTGCCCCCAGCGCCCAGCGTCCCGCCTCGATCATCACCTTGCTTGCCGGCGTCAGCCCTCGCCAGATCCTTGCTGGCTATTGAGCGTTGCCCCTGGCTTCCGGCAGCTCCGGTCCCTGGCTGGCAGGGATGGGGCCCCAGATCCTTAGCGTTGAGCCCGCCGATGGCGCTGGTGCCATGGTTCGGCACACTGGCCCCAATGGCGGGGGGCTGAGATGGTGACAACGAGGCCCCGGCAACGGCCACCCCTGCCCCCGAAGGGATCTCGAGGCAGCAGGGTTCTCGACTTTCGCCCCGTTCCGTCCGTCAGGCTTTTGGCCGTCTATCTGATCCTTGCCGCCGGCCTGGTGGGTTTGGCGGCTCGCCTGGCCTGGGTGCAGGTGGTTCAGGGGCCCCAACTGCTCAACCGGGCCCGGTCCGTGCAGACCCAAACGATTGCGCCGATCGGTAAGCGGCGCACGATCGTCGATCGCAACGGCCGCATGGTGGCCCTCGATGAGGAGCGCTTCATTGTTTGGGCCCATCCGCGCTATTTCAACTTCCCGGGCGATGCTCCCCTTAGCAAGCGTCCGTCCCTGGATGTGGCCCAGAAGCTGGCCCCGATCTTGGGTCTGCCCGTGGAGGCCCTAATGGCCACGATCGGCTCCCGCCAATCCGGCGTGAAGTTGGCTACCGAATTGGATCCCGAAACGGCCGATCGCATTCGCAAGCTGGGCATCAGTGGCCTGGATCTGGAGTCCTACCCCCAGCGGATTTACCCCCTCGGCCCCCTGTTCGCCAATGTGGTGGGATTTCTCAACCTGGAGCGGGTGCCCCAGGCGGGCCTAGAGCAGAGCCGCGACCAGGACCTGCGCCGCCATGAAACGCCGCGCCAGCTGCGCCGCGGCGCCGATGGCACCCCCCTACCCGATGGCCTGCGGGCGGGGGTGCTCTACGGCGACGACCTGCGCCTGCAGCTGACGCTGGATTCCCGCCTGCAGCAGGTGGCCCAGTCGGCGCTGGCCAAGCAGGTGAAGCAATGGAGCGCCAAGCGGGGCGTCGCCCTAGTGATGGACGTACGCAATGGCGAGATCCTCGCCCTCGCGTCCACGCCTTCGTATGACCCCAATAAGTTCTGGAAGTATCCGCCTGGTCTCTTCCGCGAATGGTCCGTGCAGGACCTCTACGAACCCGGCTCCACCTTCAAGCCGATCAACCTGGCCCTCGCCCTCCAAGAGAATGCGATCAACCCCCGCACCACGGTGAATGACACCGGCTCGGTGACGATTGGCGGTTGGCCGATCTTCAACCACGACCGCCGGGCCAATGGGGTGATGGACCTTGCCACCGTGTTGCAGGTCTCCAGCAACGTTGGCATGGTGGATGCCATGCACAACCTCAAGCCATCGTTGTATTGGCGCTGGCTCAATAACATCGGCATCGACACCATCCCCGACACGGACCTGCCTGGGGCCGTGGCAGGAGAACTCAAGAGCCGCAACGATTTCCTGAGCCAGCCGATCGAACCGGCCACGGCCGCCTTTGGCCAGGGATTTTCGCTGACGCCCCTGAAGTTGCTGCAGCTGCACGCCATGATCGCCAACGGCGGCCGGCTGGTCAGTCCCCACATCACCCGGGGCCTTCGCTCCGGCGACGATCTGGCCGCTCCACCCCGGTCTTCGGGAGTGCAGCTGCTGCGGCCGGAGGTGGCTCGGCAAGTGCTCGAGTGGATGGAAACCGTGGTGCAAAAGGGCAGCGGCAAGGGGGCCCGTATCCCCGGTTATCGCATCGGTGGCAAGACCGGTACGGCCCAGAAGGCCCTCAATGGCGTCTATATCCCCGGGGCTCGCATTTGTAGTTTCATCGCCAACCTCACCACCGACAACCCGCGCTATGTGGTGTTGGTGGTGGTGGATGAACCCCAAGGGGGCAACGCCTATGGCTCCACCGTGGCCCTGCCCGTGGCCAAGCAGATCATCGAAGCCCTGCTGGTGCTTGAAAAGTTGCCGCCCCAAGCTGCGGCTAGGCAGCTGGGTCTTCAAGCCCTCGCGGGCAACCAGCCCCGTACAGCCGTGAAGCCGGTGCTTGCTGGTAAGCCTCGCTCAGGCCCCACCCCGGCTACCGCCCCTGCCCGGACGGGCCGGGATTGAGCCGGCCCGTCCGGGCAGGGCGGCGGCAGCTTTTTGGCAGGTCAGGTCCAGACCCCATGGGGATTCCCTCAAACAGGGTCAGCCATCAGGGTTTCGTCTCCGGTCTTGCTGGCTAGCTTGATGGCATCGTCTAGCCGTCGCCGGCGTTCGCCCAAGCCCACCCCATGGCCAACCTGCTCGACCAACTCGCCGCCATGACGGTGGTTGTCGCCGACACCGGCGAACTTGAAGCTATCAAGCAATTCACCCCGCGGGATGCCACCACAAACCCTTCGTTGATCTTGGCTGCGGCCCAGATTCCCACCTACCAGAACCTGATCGACACGGCCCTGCGCGAGTCCCGGTCCGTGATCGGTGCCGATGCGCCGGCGGAAGACGTGGTGCTCGAGGCCCTCGATGAAATCTGCGTGATCTTCGGCCGCGAAATCCTCAAGCTCGTGCCCGGTCGGGTTTCCACCGAAGTGGATGCCCGCCTCAGCTTCGATACCGAGGCGACGATTACCAAGGCCCGCAAGTTGATTGGCCTTTATCAGGCCGCAGGCATTGGCACCGATCGGGTGCTGATCAAGGTGGCCTCCACTTGGGAAGGGATCAAGGCAGCCGAAGCCCTGGAAAAGGAAGGCATCCACTGCAACCTCACCCTCCTGTTCAGTTTTGCCCAGGCCGTGGCCTGCGCCGAGGCCGGCGTGACCCTGATTTCTCCTTTTGTGGGCCGCATCCTTGATTGGTATAAGGCCAGCACCGGCCGCGACCACTATCCCGGCGCGGAGGATCCGGGCGTGATCTCGGTGACCGAGATCTTCAACTATTACAAGACCTACGGCTACGCCACCGAGGTGATGGGGGCCAGCTTCCGCAACATCGAGGAAATCATCGAATTGGCGGGCTGCGATCTGCTGACGATTTCGCCGAAACTGCTGGATCAGTTGCGCAGCAGCGAAGCCGACCTGCCCCGCAAGCTTGATGGGGCGGCCCCGGCCCCAACCCGGGCCCAGATCAACCTGGATCGTCCCGGCTTCGACACGATGATGGCCGCCGATGCCATGGCCACCGACAAGCTCGATGAGGGGATCCGCGGTTTCGTCAAGGCGATTGAAACCCTTGAATTCCAGTTGGCCCATCGCCTGGGTGAGCTGGAGGGGGCCGCGGCCTTCAGCCACGCCGCCCAGGAGATCTTCCTGCTGAATGATCTCGATGGTGATGGCTGCATCACCCGGGAGGAATGGCTCGGCAGCGATGCGGTCTTCGATGCCCTCGACACCGACCATGACGGCCGCCTAATGCCAGCGGATGTGCGCGGTGGCCTGGGGGCCCCCCTGGCCATTACCGCCCCTTAACCCCCTAAACCAAACTCCTTCCTCTGCCCTGGCCCTGCCCTTGAACGCCCTCGACACCATGCGCGCCCTGGCCATCCAGGGCGAGGTCCACATCTTTGAGGCGGGGGACCTGATCTTTCGCGCTGGTGAGACGGGCGAGTGCATGTACGGCTTGCTCGAGGGCACGGTGGAGTTGACCTGGAATGGCAACGCTGGCCAGGAACTAATCCAGGCCGGCGATGTCTTTGGCGCCGGGGCCCTGGTCACCCAGGAGCACTGCCGTTATGGCGATGCCACGGCGATCACCACCTGCCGAGTCCTGGAGATGAATCGGGAAAAGTTCCTGTTTGCCGTACAAGAATCGCCGATGTTCGCGATCGATCTACTCGCCTCGATCGACCAGCGACTTCGCCAGCTGAAGGACTGCATCAAGTCGTCCTAACTGGCACCGTTTTCAGGCCATGGCAATGGGGCTGGGCTGCACAAAGTGGCCCGCTCAATCTTTCTTTGGCTGTGTCCCTGGGATCACTGGCCCTGAAATAGCAGTCGGCGAATCACCCGTTGGGCGATATCGCCATAGCCCAGTTCGCCGGAGAGGATCTGGGCGATCCGTTGGGGGGCCGTTGGACGCTTAATGCCCAGCTGGTAGCCCACCTTTGGCACCCGGTAGAACACCTGGGCGATGCGCCGTCCCCAGGCCATCGAATCGCCCCATTGGCGGCGCATGGTGGCGCTGTAGCCCGCCAGGGCCGATCTGTCACCGCCTAGCCAGTGGTCTAGGGCCTCAGCGGCTCGCACGCCGCTGAGCAGGGCCGGCCGCAGGCCTTCCGCCAGGAAGGGATCACAGAGGGAAGCTGCATCGCCCACCACCACGGCGCCAGGGCAGTGCAGGGGATGGTGACCATTCCACACCCGCAGGGGTGAGCTGAACCGCTCGCCCGCATCGGCCGCCAGGCCCAGGCTGGGCAGCAGCTGGGCCAGCACGGCGTCACTGTTGGCCGGGTTGCGGCCAATGAAGGTGCCCACGCCGATGCTGTAGCCGCCCTGGCGGGGAAAGGCCCAGCAAAAGCCGTGCTGCACCAGGCCAAATTCGAAGCGGGCCGTGGCCGGCTCCCGCACCTCGGCCTCCACCTCTACGGCCACGGCGGAGGCATAGCGGGGCCTGGCTGGTCCCAGGCCCAGGGGCTGGGCAAAGCGGGAGCCGGATCCATCGGCCACTACCAGGCCCCGACTGGCCAGGCTTTGGCCGCCGGCCAGCACCACCCGCCAGTGGTCGCCATCGCGCTCGATCCGCTCCACAGCCTCACCGGTTAGGACCCGGGCGCCGGCAGCGCTGGCCTGCTCGGCCAGGTAGGCATCGAGTTTGGAGCGACGCACGATCCAGAAGGGGGAATCGCCCGGCAGCACGGCCGTGACCGGATCCTGGAGGTCCCAGGTGAAGCGCACCTGCTCGATCACCTGGTCCACCACCGGGCTGAGATCGAAGGGAAACCAGCGCTGCACTGAGGCGGCCATGCCGCCGCCACAGGGTTTAGGCCGCGGCAGGTTCTGGCGCTCCAGCAGGGTGACGCTGCGGCCACGGGCGGCCAGGTGGAAGGCGGCCGAAGCCCCGGCGGCACCACTGCCCACCACGATCACATCGGCAAGGTCACGCATGGCAGGGCAGCACGGACCACTGGCGGTGGCGGAAAGGACTCAGATGGACAGCGACCAGCGGCTGGGTCTTTCGCTGGGACCACCTAAAGGGCAGATTGATAATACTCAGGCCTTGACTGAAGACAATGACGCTCACACTTTAAGAATGTCGGCCTCTTTGTCTGCGAGATGCTTTTCGACTTCGGTGATGTAGCGATCGGTGAGTTTTTGAATCTTGTCCTGTTCGTCGCGGCTCTGGTCTTCCGAGAATTCACCATCCTTCTCAAGTTTTTTCACCTTGTCGATGGCATCGCGCCGCAGATTTCGCAGGCCAACTTTGCCTTCTTCGGCATATTTGGAGGCCAGCTTGACGAAATCTTTGCGGCGATCGGCCGTTAGTGGCGGGATATTGATGCGAATCACCTTGCCATCGTTGTTGGGGGTTAGGCCCAGGTCACTCATGGCGATTGCCTTTTCAATCAGGGCCATCGAACCCCGGTCGAAGGGCTGGATCTGGATCGTCTGGGAATCCGGCGTGGAAAGGGTTGCGAGTGCTTTGAGGGGAGTGTCGGCGCCGTAATAATCAATGCTTAGTTTGTCGAGCAGGGAAGGGTTGGCCCTGCCGGTGCGAATCGTGTTGAAGGTGCGCTGGGTGGCTTCCACCGATTTGCGCATGCTGGCTTCGAGGTCCATGGCGAAAAAGTCAGGCAGGGGAAGGGGGTCGCTAATCAGGTCGCTCGACAGTTGCAAGCTCTGGCGAGGTAGCCAAAGGGGCTCAGATCGAGGGGGTGATGCGGGTGCCGATCGCCTCGCCGGCAACGGCCCGGCCGATATTGCCCGCTCCGAAGAGATCAAACACCACGATCGGAATGGCGTTGTCCTTACAGAGGGCGATGGCGGTGCTGTCCATCACGCCCAGTTCACCGCTGAGCACGTCCTGAAAGGTCAGGGTCTCGTAGCGGCGGGCATCGCTGTGCAGGGTGGGGTCCTTGTCGTAGACGCCATCCACCTTGGTGGCCTTCATCACCACATCGGCGCCGATCTCGGCGGCCCGCAGGGCGGCGGTGGTGTCGGTGGTGAAGAAGGGGTTGCCGCAGCCGGCACCAAAGATCACCACCCGCCCTTTCTCCAGGTGGCGGATCGCCTTGCGGCGGATGTAGGGCTCGGCCACCTCCTGCATGCTGATGGCGCTTTGGACCCGGGTGGGCACCCCGGCCCGCTCCAGGCCGTCCTGGAGGGTGATCGCGTTCATCACCGTGGCGAGCATGCCGACGTAGTCGGCCGTGGCCCGGTCCATGCCGGCGGCCGAGCCCTTGAGACCGCGAAAGATGTTGCCGCCGCCCACCACAATTGCTAGCTCGGTGCCGGTAGCCACCACGGCTGCCACATCGGTGGCGATCGATTGCACGATCGCCGGATCAATGCCATACCCCTGATTTCCCATCAGCGCTTCGCCGCTAAGTTTGAGCAGGACACGCCGGTAGCCCATCGGGTTCCTGGGGAAACAGTCGGCCGAACAGTAGCAAGCGTGCGGGGACTTGGCCGATCTGGACTGGGGCGGGTTGGGTTTGGTGCGAGCGCAGGCCTAGGCCAGGTCAGGGGCAACCTCGGTAGGCCAGCCAATCAGTACTCGATCCCGGCCTGGGCCTTGACCCCCTGTTCGCGGAACGGGTGCCGCACCATTTTCATCTCCGTGACTAGGTCGGCCCGCTCGATCAAGCCGGGGGGAGCGCCGCGACCGGTTAGGGCCACATGGGTCAGGGGTGGGCGCAGGGCTAGGCCCTCCAGTACCTGATCGAGGCCCAAGTAGCCGAGTTTGAGGGCCACATTCACTTCATCGAGCACCACCAACTTGCGGCTGCCATCGGCCAGGTAGTCGCAGGAGCGTTGCCAGGCCTGCTGGACCAGCTGCCGGTCCCGTTCCCGGTCCTGGGTTTCCCAAGTGAAGCCCTCCCCCAGGGCATGCCAGGCCAGGGCCTCGCCAAAGACTTGCAGGGCCCGGGCTTCGCCCGGTTGCCAGCCCCCCTTGATGAATTGCACCACCGCCACGTGGTCGCCATGGCCCAGGCTGCGCAGCACCAGGCCTAGGGCAGCGGTGGTTTTGCCCTTGCCATCGCCGGTGAACACCAACACCAATCCCTTTTCCAGGTTGCGCTCACCCACCCGTTGTTGCTGGACCTCCCGGCGCCGGGCCATGCGCCGGCGGTAGCCCTCGGCATCGGCCTCCGGGGCCAGGTCGCCACCGGGACCGAGCTCGGCGGCAGCCTGGTCCAGGCTTTGCTCGCGGGATGGCTGCTCGGGGCCGGGCTGGCCCGTTAAATCGGCGCTAGGGCTCTTGCTCAAGGGGGCTCCGCCTCAGATCCCCACTCTGGCGCCCCCGGGCCTACGGCTGTTGCCCCCGGGCCTACGGCTG
>JAEMQZ010000024.1:13028-24522 GCA_016463595.1 Synechococcales cyanobacterium SupBloom_Metag_052
GGGGGCTGTCGCTTCGGGCGGGCATTTGTCGCCGAGCCAGGGCCGCATCGACGGCCTGTTGTTGGTCCCGGCGGGTGATCCAGTGGTGGTACGTGCGGGTGTGGATCGCCACCGAGTGGCCCATCATCCGGGCCGCCACGGTGTCGGGTAGGCCCAGGTGGATCGTGCGCACGGCCCAGGCGTGGCGCAGGTCGTAGGGGGTCAGGGGGAGGCCATAGCGGCGGAATTGCTCGGCCACCCGCCGGCCCACCTGCTGCAGGGTGGTTTGGCGTAGATCCGTGCTCACCGGCGGCAGCTGACCCTTGAGCTCGGCAAGCCGCGGCAGCTCGAAGGCCTCCACCCACTCCGGCTGGAAGGGCCAGATCTGATGTTCGCCGGTCTTGCTGGTGGGCAGCACCCGGATCACCCGATCACCGCGACTAGCCAGGGCCGAGAGATCACTGAAAAAGATCTCGTGGTTGCGCAAGCCGTAGGTGGCCATCAGCCCGTAGGCCAGACGCCAGCCGGGGTTGGGGATGCGCTCGCTCCAACGCAGAATCTCCTGGTCGTTAGGCAATTGGCGGAATTGGGCCACATGCAGGCCATAGCCACCGGCCCGCTCGCTCCAGTCCCCAGGCAGGGTGATCCCCTGCTGGCCGGCTAGGGCCGCCAGGGTGGTGCCGCATTGTTGGCGGCCGCGGCTGGCGCTGGGATAGCTCTCCAGCACCTGCTCCAGCAGCCAAAGCGGCGGCGCATGGGTGAGGGGCAGACCCAGCTCGCCGGCGGCTTGCTGCAGCCGGCGCAGGTAGGGCAGGTAGGCGCTCGTCCAGGTGGTGCGGCTGCCGGCCGGAGTGCGACGGCGGCGGGGATCGGCAAAAAACTGGTGCTCGAACGTTGCCAAAATCGGGGCGAGCTCACCCTGGGCCCAAGGGAAAAGGCCCGGGGGCCCGGATTGGGGACCAGGGGGGCCGGCTGCCTGGGCCGGCCGCAGTTGGCCTGGGCGCCGGGCCTGGCTTGGAACGCTGGGCTGGCGCCGCCGGGGCGTGGATCTGGGATTGCCCAGGTTTTGGCGATGGGAGGCCGGGCCGGTTGGTGGCTGCGCCGAAATCGAGACCAATTCCGTTTGTTTGGCCTGGATCTGGCTCCAGTCCTCCCAACGGAAGCGCTGCTGCTGCAGCTGTTGCAGCAGCCGGCGCAGTTGTAGCCGCGCCTGCTCCAGGCCGCGGGCGTCGGCGCTTAGCCCCAGGCTGAGGCGCTGCACTGGATGGGCGCCGGAACCGCGGCGACAGGGCAAGGGACCCCGCAGGCCCAGGCGGTTGCCGCGCCGCTCCAAACGCAGGGCAACGCCAGTAGCGGCCAGGAGGCCGTTCTGGCGCTGGATCTCGGCATCCAGGCCAGCGTCCGGGGCGGCCTCAGCGGGGATGGCTGCTTCGCGATCGTTGGCGGAATTGCCTGGAGGTTGCGGATTGGCCGCCACGGGGGCCTGGGGATCGGCCGCCTTGGGTTGGGGAATCGGCACGTTCGCTTCCGGTCCCAACGGCGATCTGACCCTATCGATGCCAAGGCGGTCGCGCCAGGCTCGGCTCAGGCGCTGCAGGGTTACGCTCTGGGGATCTTTCATCCACAAACCTGGGTCATGACCAAGGTCGGCGTACTTCTGCTGAACCTCGGTGGCCCGGAGCGCATCGAGGATGTGGGGCCTTTTCTCTACAACCTCTTTGCCGACCCGGAAATTATCCGGCTGCCGACTCCGGCTCTTCAAAAGCCCCTGGCCTGGTTGATCAGCACCCTGCGCAGCGGTAAGTCGAAGGCGGCCTACCGCTCGATCGGGGGGGGCTCACCGCTGCGCCGCATCACCGAGCACCAGGCGCGCGAGCTGCAGAGCGAGCTACGCCATCGCCAGATTGAAGCCACCACCTATGTGGCGATGCGCTATTGGCATCCCTTTACCGAATCGGCGGTGGCCGATATCAAGGCCGATGGCATTGAGGAAGTGGTGGTGCTGCCCCTCTATCCCCATTTCTCGATCAGCACTAGCGGCTCCAGCTTCCGAGAACTGCAGCGCCTGCGCCAGCGGGATCCAGCCTTTGAGCGCCTGCCGATCCGCTGCATTCGCAGCTACTACGACGACCCGGGCTATATCGGGGCCATGGCCGAGTTGATCGCCAAGGAAATCCAGAGCTGCGAGGTGCCGAGCACGGCCCATGTCTTTTTCAGCGCCCATGGGGTGCCGAAGAGCTACGTGGAGGAGGCGGGCGATCCCTACCAAGCCGAGATTCAGGCCTGCGCTGACTTAATCATCGAGCGCCTCCAGGCCCAGCTGGGCCACTCCAACCCCTTCACCCTGGCCTACCAGAGCCGGGTCGGTCCGGTCGAATGGCTGCGGCCCTACACCGACGATGCCCTGCACCAGCTGGGCGCCGATGGGGTCAAGGATTTGGTGGTGGTGCCGATCAGTTTCGTGAGCGAGCACATCGAAACTCTCGAAGAAATCGACATCGAGTACCGGGAAATTGCCACCGAGGCTGGCGTGACCAACTTCCGCCGGGTGCCCGCCCTCGATATCACCCCCAGCTTCATCATGGGGCTCGCCGACCTAGTGCAGCGCGCCCTAGCGGGCCCGGAGGTGAACCTGGATCAGGCTGCGGAACTATCCCGCACGGTCAAGCTTTATCCCCAGGACAAGTGGGCCTGGGGCTGGAACAACAGTTCCGAAGTTTGGAATGGGCGCCTGGCCATGCTGGGCTTTTCGGCTTTCCTGTTGGAATTGATTAGTGGCCAGGGGCCCTTGCATGCCTTGGGGTTGCTTTAGGGCCGCCGGCCCTGGGGCCAGTTCGCCCCCCGCGTTAATTCCAAGGTTGCAGTCCAACTGGTCTGGCCGGCTAGTGGCCTGGAATCGGTTGCTTCCTTGGGGCTTGCTCCTGGCCGGGGCCTTGCTTCCAGCGATGGCGGCGCCAGCCCAGGACGAGCCCCGCTGGCGCCGCGGTGTCTTCCCGGTGGTGAGCTTTTTTGGATACACCAGCCATTTCGGGTTGCGGGCCGGCCCCGGCGGCGGCTCGCAGCCCCACTACGGCCTCGATATTGCCGCCCCGCTTGGCTCTCCGATTCGCAACTGGTGGGGGGGCGTTGTCAGCGAGGTGCTGGCCGGGGGGGCCTGTGGCAATGGCCTGGTGATCAGCTCCGGACCCTATGAGCACCTCTATTGCCACCTGGCTGGCGAGGTCACTGGTGGCGTTTACCGCAGTGGCGAGGTCCTGGTGGCCAGCGGCCAACGGCTCCAGGCCGGCGAACTGATCGGCCATGTCGGCATCACCGGCCGCACCACCGGCCCCCACCTGCACTGGGGCATCCGTTATCGGGGCCAGTGGCTCGATCCGGCCGTGATCCTGCGGGCCATGGCGATGGCCCGCAGGGGGGCTAAGCCAGGGCCGCAATAGCGATCGGCCGCGGTGCCCGGCCCCCTGGATGGGCTGCCGCGTTTGGGCGCCATACAACAGCTGGTCGCTCCAGCCCCCATCGCGGAGGCAAGCCCTTAGGGTTGGTTATCGCTGTTGTCGGTGCTGGCTGTCGTCGTGACCCTGACCTCCGTATCTGCCGCGGCTGAGACCGCCATCGCTTCCTACCCGGTTCGGGTGAACGGCGGCTACGCCCTGATGGATGCCTTGCATCGCCATGGTGTTGACCATATTTTCGGCTACCCAGGCGGGGCCATCCTGCCGATCTACGACGAATTGCACAAGGCCGAGTCCCGGGGCTGGCTGAAGCACATCCTGGTGCGCCATGAGCAGGGCGGTAGCCATGCGGCCGATGCCTACGCCCGCGCCTCCGGCAAGGTGGGAGTTTGTTTTGGCACCTCCGGCCCGGGTGCCACCAACCTGGTCACCGGCATCGCTACGGCCCAGATGGATTCGGTGCCAATGGTGGTGATCACCGGTCAGGTGCCGCGGGCCTCGATCGGCACTGATGCCTTCCAAGAAACCGACATCTTCGGCATCACGCTGCCGATCGTGAAGCATTCCTGGGTGGTGCGCGATCCCGCCGACATTGGCCGGATCGTGGCGGAAGCTTTCCTGATCGCCTCCACCGGCCGGCCTGGTCCGGTGCTGATCGATGTGCCCAAGGATGTGGGCCTAGAAGAGTTTGAGTACACGCCGGTAGAGCCCGGTTCGGCCATGCCCGCCGGCTACCGCCTGCCGGCGCCGGCCCATCCCGAATCGATCACCCAGGCCCTAGAGCTGATTCGCCAGGCCCATCGCCCCCTTCTCTACGTGGGCGGCGGTGCGATCAGTTCCGGCGCCCATGGGGTGATCCACCAGTTGGCCGAACGGTTCCGCCTGCCTGTCACCACCACGCTGATGGGCAAGGGAGCCTTCGATGAAACCCATCCCCTGGCTGTGGGCATGCTCGGCATGCATGGCACCGCCTACGCCAATTTTGCGGTTACCGAGTGTGATCTGTTGATTGCAGCTGGGGCCCGTTTCGATGATCGGGTTACGGGCCGGCTCGACAGTTTTGCCCCCCGGGCCCGGGTGATCCACATCGATATCGATGCGGCCGAAGTGGGCAAGAACCGGGTGCCTGAGGTGCCGATCGTGGCCGATGTGCACCAGGCGATCGCGGCCATGCTTGCCGCCTCCACGGGTGAGGCCCCTTCGGGTCGCACCGAGGTCTGGCTGGAGCGCATCGCCCGTTGGAAACACCATTACCCCCTGGTGGTTCCGATCCCAGAAGGGGAAATCGCCCCCCAGGAGGTGGTGATCGCCCTACAGGAACTGGCACCCAAGGCCTATGTCACCACCGACGTGGGCCAGCACCAGATGTGGGCAGCCCAATTCCTCCATACGGGCCCGCGTCGTTGGATCAGCAGCGCTGGCCTGGGCACCATGGGCTTTGGCATGCCCGCCGCCCTGGGCGTGCAGACCGCTTTCCCCGAGGAGCAGGTGATCTGTGTGGCTGGCGATGCAAGCATTTTGATGAACATTCAGGAGCTGGGAACCCTCTCCCAGTACCAGCTGCCGGTGAAGGTGGTGATCATTAACAACGGCTGGCAGGGCATGGTGCGCCAATGGCAGGAAAGTTTCTATGGAGAGCGCTATTCCGCCTCGGAAATGACCGGCGGCATGCCCAATTTCGAGGCCCTAGCCGAGGCCTTCGGGGTTAAGGGGATCACTATCACCGAGCGAGAGGACCTGCACCCTGGCCTGCGCCGGGCCCTGGACCATCCAGGTCCGGCCTTCGTCAATGTGGTGGTGCGGCGGGGTGAGAATTGTTATCCGATGGTCCCTCCCGGCGCTAGCAATGCCCAGATGGTGGGCTTGCCTAGCCATCCGGAATTGGCCATTGACACGAGTCGCCAGTGCAACGCCTGTGGCAGCACTACCGAGAGCGCCCACCACTTTTGCCCCAGCTGTGGGGCAAAGCTCTGACCGTCCCGTTCCGGTTCCAATCTGGCTGCTCCGTTCCCCCTGATGGCAGGAGATCGTCCTCCCCTTGGTCGGCGGCCCTGGCCCGGCTAGGGCTGGTGATGCTCCTAGGCGCCATGGTGCTATTCGGCTCCCCCCTTGCTCTCCAGGCCGCGGAGGTGCTGCAGGTTCGCAGTGGCACGCTCCTCCAGATCGGCGATGGCAACCGCAATTACACCGTGCGGCTGGCCTGCCTGGCCGTGACCCCGGAGGCCAATGCCGAGGCCGTGGCCTGGTTGCGACAGCAGCTGCCGCGCCGCAGCCGGGTCAACCTGCGGCCTGTGGGCAGCGAGGATGGCATCCTGGTTGCCAGGGTTAACCGGCTGGAGGGCGGAGTTGGCTCTCCAGCAAGTTCCGCTAGAGCTACGGGCAATTCACCAGGTCCTGACCTGGCCCAGGGCCTGGTAGACGCCGCCTTGGCCAGCTGGCTGCCAAACTGCAGCTCTTAACGCCTATCGGCCAGTTTTGGCCAGTCCATGGGGATCAATCGCACTGCCAAGGGCATCGTGCTCGTGCCGACCTTGTTGCTCGGAGCCGCTTTCCTCTCTGCCGCCGCCTGGCTTGATGGCGAGGCGGCCGCCAACAGGCCCCTAGCCCTGGGCCTCGGCGTGATCTTGATCGGCGCCGGGCTGCTCGCCCAGCTCCTGCCCGAGCCGCCAAAGGAAGGGGCCGACTGAGGCGCCAGCCTGGCCCCGGGAGGGTTCAGGTGGGGCTTCTGAAAACCACCTCATCGAGAGTTCATTGGGGTGAGTAGGGCGCCTGAGCGCCCTCGCCGGCCGCGGCTTACTTGGCCGGTAGGGCGGCCGCTGGTCCAGGGGGTTGACTGACAGGAGTTTGGCTAGGCGAGAGCCGTTGGGGTTGGCCCTTGGGGTCTGGACGTTGCTGCTTGAATTGTGGCTGCTTCTGAACCAATTGGAAGTAATCAGCTGTCGGGAAGATTACATAGCGATCCTGGGGTGATTGGATGATCTGGCGTAGAACGGCGGAGAGGTCAGCCACCTGAGGTTCGAGGCTGGCCCGTTTGGCAGGGGGGACTTTGGCGATTGCCGCTTGGAGGGAGGCGTAGCTCATGAAGAACATCAGCTTGGGGATGGCTGGCGCCGTGGCTTTGCCAGCCGGTTCGGTCCCAGCCAGGCTTAAGAAGGGTTTGGTGAAAAATACCGGCACGGCAAGGCCTTCCTGAATTTTTTTGTCGCTAAAGCCCTGCTGTTTCAGCATCAAGCCGGCCTGTTGGCGGTCGGCCGGGCTGCTGATCACCGGTGCCACCAGGGTGCGGCCCTTGTCCTTGAGTTGCAACTGCAATTGCTTGACCTTGGTAGTCATGTCATTGAGGGGAATGGCAACCAGCTTGGCCAGCAGGCTGGGATTGGCCTTCTGCAGAATTGCCAGTTCGGCTTCGGCTTTGGCCCTTTCCAAGTAGAGGGGGAGGACCAGGGTCTTGTCCTTGGCTATGGGCAGGGGCACCCCCTTGCTGTCGGTGAGAACGAAGACCGGAACGACGGCCAGTTTCTTGAGCGCGTCTGCCTCGGTGATCGCCTGGACTGGGACTACTGCCAACTGGAGGCTGGCGGCAACTAGAAGGAGTTTTACGACCTGATTGAGCCGGTATTTTATTGATACTATGCGTAAAGATTGCTGTAATTGCCGCATTGATGCGGCAGATGTGATCACCGGCTTGGTCACGGGAATACCCCAAATCTGAAAGCGGTATGCGGTGGCGGTCATGGCAGGAACCGGCTCCGTTCGACCTCGCCATCTTGGGCCCCCGAAGGGGTGCGGGCGCCGGGGGGCTTTGCCACCACGGCCTCTGCCTAGGGGGCTTTCCCTGGACGCCAACCGGCGCAGGGAGCCCTTGGGGCGCCTTCTCGATGGCCCAGAGGGCAGTGATCTTGCCGCCCGCCGGAGGACCCGGCTAGCCCAGCCTCCGCGCCTATCGGAGGCTGGACTAAGCCAGCGCTGAAGACTCGCCCGAGGCCAGGTTTGCCGGCCAGGAGGAAACCTTTGGAACGTCGCTGGTGGGGCGGAATCAATGGCGGTTTGCCGGCGGCTGCGACGGCGGCCTGTTCACCGATCGGGCGATTTCCTATCGGCACTTGCATGGATTCGATCACTTGGAGGTTGCCCTCTCGATGATTGCCAGTTTCCAGAAGGGCAACCGGCAAGTGAGCGATCGCACCGATCCCGATTGGGAGCCAATCCTCAAGTTGGCCAGCGGCGTGATCCGCAACGAGGGTGGGCTGACCTGGCTGCCCAGGGCTGGGCCCACCAGCCCCTTCCTCCAGAGGCGAAACCCGGTCTCGTTTTAGGAGCCGCTCAGGCCACTTGGAGCACCAGCTTGCCGGCAGGGCGCCGTCCCCACAGTTGCCAGAGCACCAGCAGGTGGGCCGAGCTGCGCAGCACACACAACACGGCCAGGGCCACGCAGAGCGGGCAATGGGTGATTGACACGGCGCAGCGGCCCCGAAGGCCCAAAGTCTGGCAGCGCTGCCGGCGTCCCGTCCGCCAGCGCCATGCTTTGACATCGCTACGGCCGCGGCGCTTTGGTGGGTCGGCCAGCCAGGATTATTGGTAAAGGAACTCCCCGGAGCGGGCCCGTGTTGCGGCTGACCGAATTGAAGCTGCCGCTCGATCACAACGAGGCGGATCTGGTGGCTGCGGCCTGCAAACGGCTGCGGCTACCGGCCGATGCCCTCAAGGTCCATCACCTGGTTAAACGCAGCATCGATGCGCGCAAATCGGGCCAGATCCAACTCACCTACAGCCTGGATCTGGAGCTGGAGCCAGCCCTGGAGACCAAGCTGCTGCAACGGTTTCGCGGCGATTCCCACCTGGGTCCCAGCCCCGATACCCGCTACGAAGCGCCCTGGCAGGTGCCGCCCCAACTCAGGGAGAGTCTTGGCCAGAACCTGCCCCGTCCAGTAATCATTGGCGCCGGGCCCTGTGGTTATTTTGCCGCCTTGCTGCTGGCCCAGATGGGTCTTAAACCCCTGCTGCTCGAGCGGGGCCAGGCGATCAAGCAGCGCAGCGCCGACACGTTTGGCTTCTGGAAGCGGCGCAGCCCTTTCAATCCAGAATCGAACGCCCAATTTGGCGAAGGCGGTGCAGGCACCTTCTCCGACGGCAAGCTCTACAGCCAGGTGCGCGATCCCGGCCACCGGGGCCGCAAGGTGTTGGAGGAGCTGGTGGCCGCTGGCGCCAACCCGGAAATCCTGGTGCTGCACCGGCCCCATATCGGCACCTACAAGCTCGCCACGGTGGTGCGGGGCCTGAGGGCCCAAATCGAGGCCCTGGGTGGAGAGATCCGATTTGGCAGCCGGGTGGAGCGCCTGGAGGTGGAAGCGATCGATCGGACTGGGGATGGGACTGACGCTCCCCAGCAGCGGGTCACGGGGGTCACCCTGGCCGATCACAGCTTTATCGCGGCTGACCACGTGGTGCTCGCCGTGGGCCACAGCGCCCGGGACACCTTCGCGATGCTGCACCAGCAGGCGGTGGCGATGGAGCTCAAGCCCTTCTCCGTGGGCCTGCGCATCGAGCATCCCCAGGCCCTGATCGATCAGGCCCGCTGGGGTGCCTGCGCCGGCCATCCGCGCTTGGGTTCGGCCGAATACAAACTGGTGCACCATGCCAGTAATGGTCGCTGCGTCTATTCCTTCTGCATGTGCCCTGGAGGTCTGGTGGTGGGGGCCACTTCGGAGGTGGGTCGGGTCGTGACCAATGGCATGAGCCAGCATTCGCGTAACGAGCGCAATGCCAATAGCGCCATCGTCGTCTCGATCGAACCGGCCGATGTGGAGCCCTATGGCGATGGCCCAGGCGACCCCTTAGCGGGGATGGCCTTCCAGCGCCATTGGGAAGAGAAGGCCTTTGCCCTTGGTGGGGCCAGCTATGCGGCGCCCGGTCAACAGCTAGGGGATTTTCTTGAAAACCGCAGCTCAGCAACCCTGGGGCTCGTGAGGCCTTCCTACGAGCCAGGGGTGCGGCTGACCAATCTGGATTCGGCCTTGCCGTCCTTTGTGATTGACGCCCTGCGCGAGGCGCTACCAGCCTTTAATCGCACCATCCCCGGCTATGCCATGGCTGATGCCATGCTCACAGGGGTGGAAACGAGAACCTCTTCGCCCTTGCGGCTGCCGCGCAATGGCGACTTAGAAAGCATTAACACTAGGGGTTTATACCCGGCCGGAGAGGGGGCCGGCTATGCCGGCGGCATCCTCTCAGCAGCCATTGATGGGATCCGGGTGGCCGAAGCCGTGGCCCTCACTCTTCGTCTTCAGCACCCAGGGGAGCCAGACGAATCTGCTTGCGACCCAGCTTGATCTCAAATTCGTCGCCGGGCTGGAGATCGAGCATGGCCGTATAGGCCTTACCCACCATCAGGTTGCCGTTGAACTGGACCTTGGTGGTAAAGCTGAGCTTGCGGCCGCCTTTGCCCACCTTGGAATTACTGCCGAAGTCCACGCCCTTGGCATTGAGCAGGGCTTCGTAGAAGGCCGTGAAGTTGAGGCGCTCGGTGCCATCCTTTTTCGTGGTCACATAACCACAGGCCCGGACGACATCGGACTTGCTGGCATCACCCAACTCCTTAACCTTGGCAAGCAAATCAGGGCCAGACAGCAGTTTCATCGGATTGTTTTGTGCAGCAACTGCATTCTTACATGGGCGCGAGGCCATATGCAACCCCCTGTACATCTACGGCAATTGATTCGCAACTCCTGGCGGGTTGTAGTCAGGCCTGGGACACAATACCGCTCCATTGCACGGCGCGCACCTGGTCGCGGCGCCAGGAATGGAAGAGCAGTTCTTCGCTTGCCGTGCAGAGTGGGCAAGTACTGATCTGCCGCTCGGACAAGCCGCATAACTCAAGCTGGCGAAAGCTCGCAGCGCGCAGGTCGAGCCGATCATGGCCGGGCTTGTCATCGTCTAGCAGGGCGCCACAGTGGATCAATTCCTGCCGAAGTTTCATCAGCTCGGATGACTCCAGCGTGGTGCTAGCCCCAGGGTCATCGTCATGGCGATTGGTCAGGCCCAGGGCGACCTGGGCCGTGACGTTGTGCTGCACCTGGTAACGCTGCCCAGAAATCGCCGGTCCAAGGGCAACGACGAGGTCGTCCCGGCAGCTGCCGGCAGCTTCGAGATGGGCGATGGCCTTGGGCAGGATGCGGCCTGCCACGCCGCGCCAGCCGCCATGGCAGGCCGCCACCCGACCGCTGCGGCGGTCTGCCAGCAGCACCGGGGTGCAATCGGCGCCGCACACCCAGAGGCTCTGGCCGCCCGCATCGCTCCTCAGTCCGTCGCCCTCGGGCCAGGGTTCAGCGCTGCAGGCCGACGCTGGCAGCACCGCGGCGCCATGGACCTGGCTCAGGCGATGGACGCTAGTGCCAGCACTGACATAGCCGGCTAACTGCTGGGGGAGCCGGCCCTGCCATTGGCGCGTGAAAAAGCCATGCTCAAACTCCGCCAGCAGGTCGGATTGCAGGTAGTAGCCGCCGTAGCTGCCCACCCAGGTCCAGCCCACCAGGTTGTTGAAGCCCGCATCGGGCCGATCGAAGGGGGCATCAACGGCTTCAGCCATGGGAGGATGCGGCCCTTAGGCGTCCGGGAGGTCCCGCAGGAGCCAGAAGCCCGTGAAGCCAGGCTGTTCTTCACTGGCTTGGACCGCTAGAAACTGCACACCGCCGGCGGCCAGGCGGGCCTGTTGCAAGGCCTCGGAAGCGGCAGCAGCTTCCTCTGCCGCCAGGTTGCCCAGAAGCCAACGGTCCTCTAATCCTGCCTCCAGCACCAGCTGCTGGCCCGCCACGCTCAGCCGCACCGGTTCCAATCCAGCCAGCCAGCCGGCAATGGCCAGGGAGCGGTTACTGCTGAACAGGCGCAGGCCGGTGACCATTAAGTCGTCATCAAGCTCGGCCGGCAGGGGCACTAGCGCTGGGAAATCAATCGGCCATTGGTCCGCTTCGCGCAGGGATGAAAGGGGTAGGGAGGCCCAGCTCCAACGCTCGCCCCGGGCAGCCTCAGGCAGCGGGATTGCCAGGGGCTGGATCGGTGATGGGGGG
>JAEMQZ010000025.1:0-9965 GCA_016463595.1 Synechococcales cyanobacterium SupBloom_Metag_052
TGTTGAGCACGCCGGCAACGCCGTCATTGCCCTTGCCGCCCACGCCCACGGGCCAGTTCACCGATTTGCCAACGCCCAGCTTGGTTTTGAAGGCGGGTGAGAAGGCTGAGAGGGAGTTGGTGAAGGCAAAGGTGGTGCCGGAACCGTCAGAACGGTGGGCCACCGTGATTTTGCCGGCACCGCACTTCAGTTGCTTCCAATCATTGATGGTGCCGAGGAAAACATCGGCAGCCTGCTGCTGGGTGAGCTTGAGGTCACAGCCAGGCTTGTTGTAGGCGATGGCGATCGTGCCACCCACGGCGGGGAACTGCACCACACCACGCTTCACCTTGGCGGCTTGGGCCGCAGTGATCGGTTCGTCGCTGGCGGCGAAATCAACGGTGCCAGCAATGAACTGACGGATGCCGGCGCCGGAACCCACACCTTGATAGTTGGTTTTGGGACCACCGTTGGCGGCCAAATCAGCGAACCAACGCTGGTAGATGGGGGCCGGGAAGGTGGCTCCCGCGCCATTGAGGTTGGTGGATTGAGCAGTGGCAACACCGCCGCCGGCGACGGCAGCCAGAGCTGTCAGGGTCAGGGCCTTCTTCGCGAAGGTCATGGGATCGGCCTTTTATGAGCTCCATATGTTTACCCTTACTTGCCTGCATCTGTCGTTATGGACTGCTTAAGACTGCTTCAAATCTGCTCCTAAGCCCCCATCTGCCCGATCAGGGCTGGTTTTGCTGGTTATCCAGCCGCTACTACTTCAACGGTTCTGAAGGGATCCGGCGCCAGATTTCACCATGCTTTGGACTCAAGCCTTGCCGGTGTTGGGAGGCGGATTTGGGCCAATCCAGCCCCTGCCGAGCAGGCCGTGCAGCTCGTTGCGCCCCGGTTCACTCAGCATCAAGCTGGCCTGACCTTGCCACTGCTGCCAGAGCAGGCGCTTTTGCTGCTGTAGCCGCAGGCTGAGCTCCGGCAAGGCCTGGGCGAGCTCGCCGACCAACTGCTCTTCGATCGCCTGCTCCAGCACCTGTAGGTCGTTGAGGCCACCAAGGGTGTCTTGTTGGATTTTAAAGCGCTCCATCCAGGTCCCTAGGGAGTCCCCTGCCAGCTCCTTGAGATTGGCCATGCCATAGCGGGCCCGCTTGATTTTTTTGCGTAGGTCGTGCAAGCAGGCCCGATCGCGATCCGGATCACTGACGCGCCAGCCGGGTTGACTCAGCAACCCAGCCAGAACGGGGGTCTTCCATTCGACCAGCCAGTCCCTGGCATCCTCTTCACCAAGGGCCGTCCAGGCCGGCTGGCGCAACCAGGCCTGAAGCTTCGCCAGTAGGCGCAGGTAACGGCGGCTCCGCAGCTCTTCCACCATCTCCGCAAAGGCCAGCTTGCGGCTGCGAACCAGGGTTTTCAGCACCGGTTTCAAGCGACTTAGTTCATCGGCTGGCAGCGCGAGGCCAAGTTGGTGCTGCAGCTGCCCAGTCAGTACGTCTAGATCGCGGACCAGGCCTAGGCGGCGGCCGGTTTTGGCCAAGGTTTGCTCTGTCACCCGCTCGGGTAACTGCAGGGCTGGCCCAAATTGCAGCAGCAGGGTGCCCAAGCGGCGGAAGCGCACCCGCAGTTGGTGCAAGGGTTCCGGGTCCTGGTCCTTCAGAACTCCGGCCTGAAGGGAGACGATCGCCTTGAGGTGCTCTGCAAGCAGGCCCGTCGCGTAGGCGCCGGCACTGGAACCGCCTGCCATGTCGCTCACCTCAAGGATTTGGTCGAGCCTGGATCATCACAGCCAGCCCTAACGTCACTCTGGGCCCCGGATCAAATCGTGGGATTAACGTTCGGTTATGGATGGGGAAAGTTTGGCTGCCATCGTTCGGCCCCCTTCATTGATTAGGGAGTCCTGGAGTTTTGGCTGCTGGCTGGTGGCGGTAACCCTTCCCCTGGCCTCGAAGCGTTGGCTAGGCCCCAGTAAAAACCCCACGATCAAAATCGACGCCTGGATGGCTAGGCAGGATCCCACTGCGCCAGACCAGCGTGGTATTCCGCTCCCCATGGCATCGGCCCAACGAAGCCCACCATGGGGCCAAAGCTCTTGCCACAGTTGTCTCGGTTAAGACCGCTCGAGTGTTAGCCAGCGCACCCGATGCAGCCAGGGCTGGGGCGCCTAGGGGCTAGGGGGACCCGGTAGGGGCTGGGCCAGGGGACCAAAACCCACGAACTGCAGCCGCACGGATGGACGGCCGCCTCGCTTCAGCTGAACGGAGCCCAGGGGCGTTAGGGGACCCACCTCCTTTGGCCATTCGATCCGATCTTCCGGATGGTTGGGATCCTCGAGGGCAAAAATCACACCGCGGGCTCCCTGGTAGCCATTGGCAGGTTGCCAGTAGGTGAAGCCCCGGGGATCACCACTGAAGCTGGTGTAAGTAGCCCGACTGTGCTGTTGCAGGGCCAGGGCCAAAAAGCCAGGCAGTTCATAGCGACGGCTGGCGATCAGATCGGCAGATCCCAGGGCCGCCCAGACGCGGGGATTGCTTTTAAGGGCCTGCCTCAAGCTGGCCGCTGGCATCAATTGGTTGGAGGTATCGACCCCCGCCGGCAGGACTTGATCCAGCACGCCAAAGCGCATTTGCAACGCCGCTACCGAGAGCAGGGGTGGCAGCACTGCCAGCGTGACGATTCGGCTCCAGGCCAAACCCTGGGGCCAGGGGCTGGGCCTGCGGGCTAGCCAGTCGCCAGCAAGGGGCAAGAGGAACCACCAGGCGGGTACGAGCCAGCTCGATAGCACCTGCATGCGCCCCGATAGCAACGTAAAGGTGACCAGGATCGGCAGGGCCAAGGTTCGCAGCAGTTGACGTGCTTGTGGGTTGGCCGCCGTTCGCTCCTGGGGCCCTAGGGACGCCCACAGCAGTATCCCGATCGTCGGAAACAGCAGCAGCAGCTGGGTCAGCAGGAATAGGGGCGGACCGGAAAAGTTGTAGGTGTGCTCGGCCAGGGTTCGGCCGCCATGGAACAGGAAGGAGGCCCAGTGGTGCTGCAGGTTCCAGATCCACAGGGGGCTGGAGACGCCCGCCCACACCATCAGACCCAACCAGGGCCAGGGCCTAAGTAGGGCTGCCCGGCGCTCAGCCGTTCCCAGGCACCAACCCAGCAGTGCTACTAACACCAGCAAGGAGTGGTATTTGCACAGGCTCATTAGCCCCAGCAAGAGTCCCAGGCCGGCGGCCTCCCTGGCGTTGCTCGGTACGACTAGGGGATGGCGCGATAGCCACCACATCAGGGCCGCCAACACCAACAGCAGCGGACTATCTGGCAGCAGCAACAGGCCACCACAGGCAAACAGCAGGGGGGACGCACTGCCCACGGCCACAGACCACAAGCCCGCCTTCGGCCCAAACCAGCGGCCCGTCGCCGCAGCCAGCAGGGCTAGGGCGGCCGTGTAGGAGAGCAGCGAGGGCACACGAAGGGCAAAAATCGACCCCCCCAGAGCGTTACCGATTAGGGACCAGATCCCCACCCCCACCGGGTGATCCAGGTAGCTGAGGTTGGGATGGCGTCCATAGAAGAGGTAATAGGCCTCGTCGTAGCCCGGCGGCAGGACCAGGGCGAGCAGACCGCGCACCAGCAGCCCAGCCAGCAGCAGCTGGCCCAGGGGGGGGAGACGCCGCAGAAAAGTAACCATGGCCCAATCCTGTCAAGGCGAAGCCCATCTTGCCGGCTGCCCGTGAAGTGTCCAAGGCAACTCCGTTAGCCGCCCTGATCGGGCCTGAGCAACCTCGTACTCCAGCGATTGGTTGGTTTGGGTTCAAGGCCACGGGCAAGGGCTTTCCCCTGCTCTTTTCAAGGGGCATCTTGGGATCTAGAGGATTTCAAGACCCAAAATTGAAGAACTTAGATGTCAGGCATCTGGCTTGATTTGCTGGGCTTTTTTGTCCTGTTCCAACAGCAATTCCACAGCAAACTTTAATAGCAACGACACCAAGGCCACCGCCCCTAGTACGGCAGCAGCGCCAAAAGCGAGTTCTGTTTGGTATTGCTTGTAGGCATCCTCCACAAACAAGGGCAAGGTTTGGGTTTCGCCGCGGATGTTGCCGCTCACCACCGAAACGGCGCCAAATTCTCCCAGGGCCCGGGCCGTTGTGAGGATCAGTCCATAAAGGGCTGCCCAGCGCACAGAAGGCAGGGTGACCATCCAGAACACCTGCCAATTATTGGCACCCAGGGTTTTGGCGGCCTCCTCCTGCTCCCAGCCTTCCTCCTCCAGCAAGGGGATCACCTCGCGGGCCATGAATGGAAATGTCACGATGATCGTTGCCATGACAATGCCGGGCCAGGAGAAGATAATTTTCCAGCCCAAGCTATTGATTAGCCCGCCAAACACCCCATTGCTGGGGCTATAGAGCAACACCAGCATCAAGCCCACAACCACTGGTGAAATTGAAAAGGGCAAATCGATGATGCTCAGCAGCAGGGCCTTGCCTCGGAATTTCTTACGCGCTATGGCGGTGGCGGCCGCCAGGCCAAAGATCGTATTGGCGGGCACCGCTATGGCGGCAGTTATCAAGGTCATCTTGATGGCCGATAGCAGCTCTGGCGAAGTTAAGTTGTCGAGAAAGGGTTGAATGCCCTTGGCAAAGGCCTGCACGACAATGCTGAGGGCCGGAGCCAGGATCACCAGGCCCACGTAGAGGCAGGCAGTCAGTGGAATGATTGCTGCTGCTAGTTTCTTGCCCAGGTTTGTATGGGCACCCCCCTTGGGCGGTTGAGGTGGCTCGTATATCTCGAGTTCAGGAACTACGAAGGTCATGGCGTCTAGGGGGAGTGGCGTTGTAGGGAGGCTTGAGCAGATGGCATCTCATTTAACCCACAGCTGTGCTAGTGGCCTGATAACGCTGGCCCCACACCTGAATTAAATTAATGACGAGGAGGCTAGCTAGCGAAAAAAGCAACATTACAGAGCCAATCACGGTAGCGCCGTCGATATCATATTCTTCCAGTTTTTGAATGATTAAGGTGGGTGTAATCAAATCCACAAAAGGGATGTTGCTAGAGATCATCACCACCGATCCATATTCGCCAACGGCACGGCTGAAGCCTTGGGCGATCCCCCCAAGGAGGGCAGGAAGTAATTGGGGGAATACCACCCGGAAAAAGGTCTGGGCCTGGGATGCCCCCAGGCACCAGGAGGCCTCTTCCTGCTCCTTCTCGAGGGAGCGCAACACCGGTTCCACCGTGCGCACCACAAAGGGAAGGGAGATGAACACCATCGCCACAGCAACGCCAATGGCGCTGAAGGCCACCTTGATGCCAAACAGTCGATAGAGCGGTTCGCCAAGCCAGCCGTTCTCACTGCCGTACACGGCGGCGAGGGCCAGGCCCGCCACGGCCGTTGGCAGGGCAAAGGGCAGGTCGATCAGGGAATCGAGCAGGCGTTGGCCTGGAAAACGGCAGCGCACCAGCGCCCAGGCAATCACCAGGCCGAACACGCCATTGATCAGGCTCGCCACCACGGCCAAACCAAAGCTGATCTGGTAGGAGGCAATCGCCTCAGGGGTGGTGGCCAGCTCCCAGAACCCAGCCGGACCAACTCCGGCCGCCTTTAGGGAGATGGCGCCGAGGGGCAGGAACAGCACTAACCCCAAGTAGAGCCAGGTGAACCGCCAGGGCCAGCTGGGTAGCTTCAGGTTCGGCAGGGTTCCGGGGCGTAGCCAGGCTGGTGCCATGGGCTTGTAGGGGCCAACCCCAGCAACGTATCACCCGCAGCGGGTAAAGACCCCTTAAGTCACTCGGGATAGGCGCCAATCGAACTGGCTGGCTCGTTTGGCTGGGGGCTGAGCGATCGGCAATGATTGGCCCATTGGGCCAAACGAATAGCCGCCATGGGCATCCGGGTTGAGCAGGTCAGCAAGCATTTTGGCGAGTTCAGGGCCGTAGACAACGTCAGCCTGGATGTGGAAACGGGCTCCCTGGTTGCTTTGCTAGGGCCTTCGGGCTCAGGCAAAAGCACCCTGTTGCGCCTGATCGCCGGCTTGGAGGGCAGCGATAGCGGTCGCATCTGGATTACCGGCGAGGAGGCCACCGAACGCTCCGTCCAGGATCGCCAGGTGGGCTTTGTTTTCCAGCACTTCGCCCTGTTTAAGCACCGCACCGTGCGCCAGAACGTGGCCTTTGGCCTGGAGCTGCGGCGCTGGAAGCGGGACGCCATTAAACGCCGCGTCGATGAACTTCTCGATCTTGTTCAGCTCAAGGGTTATGGCAGCCGCTTCCCTTCCCAGCTCTCCGGCGGCCAGCGCCAACGGGTGGCCCTGGCCCGGGCCCTTGCCGTGCAGCCGCGCGTGCTGCTGCTGGATGAACCGTTCAGCGCCCTCGATGCCAAGGTTCGCAAGGAGCTGCGCGCCTGGCTGCGCAACCTCCACGATGAAATGCATGTCACCACCGTGATCGTCACCCACGACCAAGAGGAAGCCATGGAGGTGGCCGATCGGATCGTGGTGATGAATGAAGGCCGGATCGAGCAGATCGGCAGTCCGGCCGAGATTTACGACCAGCCCGCGACGCCCTTCGTGATGAGCTTCGTCGGCGCGGTCAATGTGGTGCCCCGCTCTGCCCTACTGGCTAAGGAGTCCGGCCAGGTCAATTCAACCCTCAATCGCCAAAGCGAGGCTGAGCCAGAGCCAGTGTTCATTCGGCCCCATGATGTGCAGGTTTACACCTCCCCCCAGGCGGGTAGTGTGCCGGCCAAGCTGCGGCGCCTACGCCACATGGGCCGGGATCTCCAGGCTGAATTGGTGCTGGCCGATGGGGAGGTGCTGATGGCCCAGTTTCCCCGGGAGCAGATCGATTACCAGGCGATCAAACCCGGCGATGGCTTGCATATTGTCAGTCGCCAAGTGCGCAGCTTCGAGCCGGATTACATGATTTAGCCCGCATGGGCTACCCCTAGGGTTGGTGCGTGGATGTTAAGGAGCAATCGCCGAGAGGCCTACCGATAGCACGATGTCCCACTCGGGCTGGTGCCTTTTATTGGGGGTTCAGATGAAATACATGCTTTGGGCCTGCAGCAGGCCATCGCGGCGATCCAGCAGATCCTGAAGGCTGGTGGATTGCACCAGCTTCAATCGAGCCTGCTCCAGCTGGCTGGCTAGGGACTCCAAGACCTGATATTCAGGCGTTTCCGGGGCGCCATCCCGGCGGGTCGGATCCCCCTCTAGGCACTGCACCACATCGGCCACCGCCACTTCGGCCGGCGGCCGCAGTAGCTGATAGCCCCCGCGTGGGCCGCGGATACTGCGCAGGATGCCGCCACGGCGCAGGCTGGTGAGCATCTGTTCCAGGTAGCGATCCGGAATTCCCTGGCGGAGAGCGATCTCGGCCACCTGCAGCACGCCCCCGCTGGAATAGATGCTGGCCAGCTCGATCAGGGCCACCAGTCCGTACTCCGTCTTGGAACTGAAGGCCACGGCGAAGCAGACCGGCTGGTGATAGCCGGATTGTGGCAGCAAGGCCCCTGCTCGGGAATGGGCAAAAGACTTGGATCAAGGCCCCTGGCCTGGATGGGGGATGGCATGCCGGCCACGCCGCAGCAGTCTGCTTTAATTCTCCTTGTCTTCCATCGGGTTTAAGTGGTTTGCTTCCCCTCCCGTCTGTCCCGCGGCCTGGGTGCCGGTGTCGCCGGGGTGGCCTTGGCTTGCCTGGGTCCCACAGGCTTGGCCAGTACCACTGCCCTGGCAGCAACCAACAAGGCTCCTGTGGCTGCCCCCCAGTCGATCCTCCTGGTCAGCTACGCCGTGACCAAAGCGGCCTACGACCGGATTATTCCCCTGTTCGAAGCCGATTGGAAAAAGAAGACTGGCCAAAGCGTCCAGATCAAAACCAGCTATGGCAGTTCCGGCTCCCAGTCCCGGGCTGTGATCGATGGTTTAGGGGCTGATGTGGTTAGCTTGGCCCTCAGCGGCGACATCCTCAAGATCCAGGAAGCTGGCCTGATCCAGCCCGGTTGGGAACGGGAGAATGCCAATAACTCGATCATCACCAATTCGGTAGTGGCCTTCTTAGTGCGTGCAGGCAACCCAAAGAAGATCACCAGCTGGAAAGACCTAGATAATAAGAATGTGGATGTGGTTTCTGGCAATCCCAAGACTTCGGGTGGTGCTCGCTGGAACTTCCTAGGCCTTTATGGCTCTGTGACCCAGGCGGGCGGCAGCGATGGCGATGCTCGTAAGTACGTCACAACTGTGTATAAAAATATCGATGTTCTGCCCAAGGATGCCCGCGAAGCTAGTGATACTTTCGTGAAGCGTAAAAAGGGTGACGTGCTACTTAACTATGAAAATGAGGCGATCCTTGCCCGTAAGACGGGTGAGTGGAGTGTGCCCTACAAGTTGCCCTCCCCCAACATCCTGATCGAGGGTCCCATCGCTATTGTCGATAGGAACGTGGACAAGCACGGCACCCGCAAAGTAGCCGTAGCCTTCGCCAAGTTTCTCTACAGCCCGGTGGCCCAGAAAGCTTTTGTTGACAATGGTTTCCGTCCCGTGACTGTTGAAGGCAAGGCATTTGCCAAAGGAAAATTTCAGCAGGTGAAGACCTTCACTGTTGCTAAGTTTGGTGGCTGGGCCAATGTCAACAAGAAGTTCTTTGGTAAAGCAGGTCTCTGGGATCAAATCTTTGCCAAGAGCCGCTGATCTGTCCCCTCGGCCTGGACCCGAGGTGCCCTAACCAAGGCTTAAGGCACCAGCTCCCTTGTTGGACTAGCGGCCTGGGCTTCTTCGTAGGCGAGCCCTGCTTGGGTTTGGGGGTTTACTTCAGCCTGATTTGCGGAGCTGCTGGCTGTAAACTGAGCAAATAAGCCCTGCCCTGGCAAGCCTTCTAGCCGCGTTGATCGGATCGGGCCAGATCATCTCTGAATTGCAAGCATGTGTGAATTGCTGGCCCTCAGCGCCAATACCCCCACCGACATGACCTTCTCCTTCCGCGGCCTGGCCCGCCGTGGAGGAGCCACCGGTGAACACGGCGATGGTTGGGGACTGGCAACGTTTGATCCCTCTGGCCAGGGGGTCACCATCTATCGGGAAGAAAATCCAGCAGCCTTCTCAAAAGTGGCGGCCGAGGTTGCCGATCTGGACCTCAAGGCCCATTGCTCGATTGCCCATATCCGCAAGGCTACCCAGGGGGTGATTGCGCTTGAGAATTGTCATCCCTTTCACCGCCAATGGCAGGGCCAGGAATGGGTGTTTGCCCATAACGGCGACATCAAGGGGCAGCTGGATGGGGCTGGACCTTTTCAGCCCTATGGCAGCACCGATAGCGAGGCAGCCTTTTGTTGGATCCTCAATGGTCTTGAGCGGGATTCCATTGATCCCCATAATCCCGCCGCCCTGTTTGGAACCCTGCTAGATCGGGCCAACCGGTTAGCTAACTTAGGCATCTTTAATTGCCTGATCAGCAATGGGGCGTGGTTGTTTGCCTATGCAACCACTAAATTGCATCGTCTCACCAGGCGGGCCCCCTTCACCACCGCCACCCTGGCTGATGACGATCTAACTGTTGATTTTTCCCAGGTCACTACGGATCGCGATGTGGTCACGATCGTTAGTACCGAACCGCTGACAACCAATGAATGTTGGCTTCCCATGGCGCCTGGCGAAGCTCTGCTGCTCCGTTGTGGTGAATTGGTGGCCCACCATGATCCGTCAGCCTGGTTGGTGACGCCGGCATCTCCTTGATTCCAGGATCTTCTTCACCGCGTTGAAACCTCCTGACTTCTGGACTCTTACTTGCAATCCTTGCTTAATCCTTAGGCCTGGCCGTGGTTGCTTGTAAGTATCAGTCGCGAGTGGATATCCATTTGTGGCACCATGGTTTGCTTGATCTCTTAATCGTGTTTAATTGTGGAGCTGCTAATGCACTGCTATTGCTCCGGGCGTTGTAGCAGATGATCAGATGGTGCCAGGTTTTGCACCATCTGATCGATAGCCAGACCTAATTCTGCG
>JAEMQZ010000025.1:10065-21026 GCA_016463595.1 Synechococcales cyanobacterium SupBloom_Metag_052
ATCAGATGGTGCCAGGTTTTGCACCATCTGATCGATAGCCAGACCTAATTCTGCGCGTTCAACCCGGTTTGCAGCGGCAGGTGGCAGTCAGCCCACTCATCAGCCTCGCGGACGTCATCAGCATGGTTCCCATCCTTCGTTTGTTGTCCAGTACCTGGGTGCCCAGTTCCACGATCGAATGACGGGCTTGACCAGCCGGCAACGGAAGCGGCTGCCGTCGGCGCTTGATTCGCTACGGGTTGGTTCCAAGATCCATCCAAGCTTGAAATGGATTGCATAGCCCGCGTGGTCGAAACCCCATGGCTGAGGGCTCCCGGGCCCTTCAGCCCGATGACATGACGCCGAGCCTTGCCATGGGTGGGTGACGAAGGGTCCCAACGCTGCCCTGACGTCCGCCCTTGCCAGGCGCCATTAAGATGGATGAACAAAGCGGCTTAATAGCCTGCCCTCTGGGACCGGACCCCTGACCTCCACAGACTTTCAGGCGCCGGGGACTGCGATTCGTCCGCTGCGCCGCAGTGATTTTGAGCTTGAGGCCTATCGCAAGAGCGATAATCGCCGTGCCCTTCTGCAGGTGATCAGCACCCTGGTTCCTGTGGCGGTGCTTTGGTGGTCGGTGCCCCAGGTGCTGTCCGGCCCGTTCGCCCAGCGCCTGTTGCTGCTGCCGATCCTGGCCCTGCTAGTTCTTTTTTCGTCGCGCAGCTTTTCGCTGATGCACGATTGCGGCCACCGGTCCCTGTTTGCCAGCCGCTGGCTCAACCAGGTCTTTGGTTTTGTCTTTGGGGTTGTCAATGGCATCCCCGAGCATCCCTGGTCTAAGGGCCACGCCTTTCACCACAACCACAATGGCAACTGGGAACGCTACCGCGGTCCTTCGGCCCTGTTGAGCCTGGAGCAATACCGGGGCCTTTCTCCCTTGAACCAGCGGCTCTATGGCCTGAGCCGTCATCCCCTGATGCTGCTACCGGGTGGATTTTTCTACCTAGTGATCAAGCCGCGCATCAGCCTGATTTTGGCCCTTATTGATTTGATCTCAACCCGGCTGAAGGGCCCTGCTGCGGCGCCACCCAAGCGTTACCAGCCTACCCAGGCAGAGCTGGCCGATCTGGTGGCCAATAATGTTCTGGTGCTCGCCAGCTGGTGGGCCATGGGCCAGTGGCTTGGGCTGGGACTGTTCTGGAGTTGCTACGCCACGGTAATGACCTTCTCGGCGGCGATCTTCATCTGTATCTTTTTTGTCCAGCACAATTACCAAGGCTCCTACGCTAGTGGTAACAAGGACTGGAGCTACCTGGAAGGGGCCATTAATGGCAGCAGTAATTTAGAGCTGCCCTGGATTTTGAACTGGTTCTCCGCTGATATTGCTTTCCACAGCATCCACCACCTTTGCGAGCGGATTCCCAATTACCGCCTGCGCCACTGCCATGAGCGCAACGCTCACTTACTGACCGGCGCTAAACGCCTGAGCCTGGCCGACATCCCTGGCTGTTTTCGCTATATCCTCTGGGACTCCAGCGACTTGCGGCTTATCTCCCTAACTGAAGCTGCTGAGTAATTGTTTCGCGTTGTAGTGGCACCGTGGAGCTGGATATCGCTAGGAAGTTAGAGAATCTGGGATAGAAATTGACGGCTACGCTCGTGCTGGGGATGGTCAAAGAAGCGCTCTGGCGTTGCCTCTTCCACTACCTGTCCATCGGCCATCAAGACCACCCGATCGGCAACCTGGCGGGCAAATCCCACCTCATGGGTCACCACCACCATGGTCATGCCATCGGCCGCCAATCCCTGCATCACCTCCAGCACTTCACGCACCATCTCCGGATCGAGGGAGCTGGTTGGTTCATCAAAGAGCAGGATGCGGGGCTCCATGCAGAGGGAGCGGGCTATGGCAACCCGTTGTTGCTGGCCGCCGGAGAGTTGGCCGGGAAACTTATGGGCCTGCTCGGCAATGCCGACCCGCTCCAGCAGGGCCATCGCCTGGTTCAGCACCTCCCCTTTGGAGCGTTTGCGCACCAAGACCGGTGCCAAGGTGAGGTTATCGAGTACGGAGAGATGGGGGAACAGGTTGAACTGTTGGAATACCATCCCCACCTCGCGCCGAATCGCATCGATCTTGCGTAGGTCGTCATTGAGGGCAATGCCATCCACCGTGATCGAGCCCTTTTGAAATTCCTCCAAGGCATTAAAGGTGCGGATGAAGGTGCTTTTCCCCGAGCCTGACGGCCCCATGATCACCACCACCTCACCCCGTTGCACGGTGAGGTCAACGCCCCTCAGGGCATGGAAGCCATTGGGGTACCACTTCTCAACCCCCCGGGCCTCAATCATGGCTGGGCTTTTGGCGACCTTCGGTTCGGCAGTCATGGGCTAGGGGGAAAGGGCTTGGGGCTTGGGACTTAGGGCTTGATGGTGGCCGCTAACGGCCCAGGCTGGGTGGATTCAGGCGCCGTTCCAAGGCCCGGCTGCCTAGGCCAAGGGCCGCGCAGCAACACCAAAACAACACCGCCAAGGTGAGATACACCTCGGAGCTTTTGCCCAGGAAAAGCGGATTGGCCATCACGCTGCGGGCCGTGCCGAGGAGGTCAAGCAGGCCGATCAACGAGAGCAAAGTGGTGTCCTGCAGTAGGGAGATGAACTGGCCCACCGTGGCGGGCAGGGCAATCCGCAGCGCCTGGGGGAGCACCACCTGGGCCAGCGCCTGGGGCAGGCTCAGGCCGAGGGAGCGGGCCGCCTCCAGTTGGCCCCGGGGCACGGCCGCTAGGCCCGATCGCACCGCTTCCGCCAGATAGGCGGCGGAAAAGAAGGTGAGGATCCAGGCCGCCCGCCAGATGCGATCGGGGGCCATGCCGCCGGGCAGCAGGAAGCCCAGGATGTTCTGCCCCAGGAACAGCAGGGTGATCAGGGGCGCCCCCCGAATGAACTCGATGTAAACGATTGAGCCCCAGCGCAGTAAGGGCAGGGAACTGCGCCGGCCTAGGGCAAGCAAAACCCCGAGGGGGGCACTGAGAAGGATGGCGAAACTGGCCTCCACCAGGGTCAAGAGCAGGCCACCCCATTCGTTGGCGCCAACGGTCACCAACCCCAGGCCGCCGCCAATCAACACCATGCCCACCAGATAAAGCAGGGGCCAGACCAGAGGAAGGGCCAAGGTTGCCGTCTTGCCCAGGCGGCTGCCGTAGCGGCCGGCCAGCCAACGCACCAGCACCAACAGCCCCGTCAGGGCCCACCAGCGGCTTTGGATCGACAGGGTTAGGCCTAGGGCCGCCGGTGCCCAGCTGGCCAGTAGCACCAGGATTCCAGTGGCCAGGCGGTCATTGCCGGGCCAGAGGGCCGTGATCGGCCGGTCCGGCAGCGGTCGGCTGCGCAGCACCCCCCAGCTCAAGCCGGCTGCGGCAGCGAGCAGGGCCACCAGGAGCCAAAGGCGCCACTGTTGCTCGATTGGGTAGCGGCCCACGGCAAAGAGGGTGCTGTTGGCCTGGATCACGGCCCAATCGGCCTGGGCCAGGGCCCAATGCAGCAGCCTGCTGCCGGCCGCCGCCAGCCCCGTGACCAGCAGCACGGTCACCAACCCATCAAGGGGGGTGGCGAATAGCTCCTTGCGCAGGCTTGCGGGCGTTAATCGAGGCTTCGGACCCATTCAGCGCTCCTTGATCTGGACCAATCGGTTGAGGCCATTCATTACCAGTGAGATCACCAGGTCGATGGCGAGGTAAGCCGCCAGCAGAATCACGATCACCTCAATCGCTCGCCCGGTTTGGTTGAGGCTGGTTTCCGCCACCGAATAAAGGTCGGTGTAGCCACAGGCAACGGCCAGGGAGGAATTTTTGGCAAGGGAGATGTATTGGGTGTTGAGTCCCGGCACGATCACCCTCAGGGCCTGGGGAATGATGATGCGGCGCAGGCTAAGCAGGGGCCCCAGGCCCAGGGAGGTGGCCGCCTCCCACTGGCCCTTGGGTACGGCGGCGATGCCCCCGCGCACCACCTCGGCAATGAAGGCTCCTGTGTAGACCACCAGGCCGGTGAGCAGGGCCCCGAATTCGGGCGTGAACCGCAGGGGTGCCTGCCAGACCCCATCCACCAGGGTTGGTCCACTCCATTGGAATCCGGCTTCAAAACCCGGCAAGAACAGTCCAGATTTAGCCAGCACAATCCCCGGCAATTGGATCGCCGCCGCCCCATTCGGTAGGGCGAGAAACACCACGAAATACCAGAACACCAACTGCAGCAGCAGGGGGATGTTGCGGATCAGCTCCACATAGATCCTGGCCAGCCGTTTGACCAGGCCATTACGACTAAAGGAGGCGCTACCCACCAGGGTCCCCACCAGGGTGGCCCCCACAAAACCGAGGCCCACCACCCGCAGGGTGTTGACCAGGCCGGCCAGCAGGCCGCGCCAGTAGGGCTCCGATGCGTTGAAGGGCAGCAGGGTTTCGGCGATGTCAAAGCTGGCCGGTTGACCCAGCCAGCGCCAGCTGAGCAGCAGCCCGGCCGCGCTGAGGTTGCGCACCAGGTTGCCCAGCAAAAAGGCGATCACCACCAGCAGCAGCAGGCCCACGCTCCCCTGAACTAGCCAGGGCACCAGGCGCCGGTTCTGCCACCAGGGGGGGCTCTTACCCAGATGGCTAGCCATCAGCGGAAGGGCGGCGAATAGATCAGGCCGCCCTGGCTCCATTGGCGGTTCAGGCCCCGATCCAGCTTCAGCTTGGAGCCGGGGCCCACATTGCGATCAAAAATTTCGCCGTAGTTGCCCACAGCGGCGATGGCCTTGACGACAAAATCAGCCGGCAGCCCCAGGGTCTTGCCGAAGTCGCCTTCCACGCCGAGGAAGCGGCGCAGGTCCGCCTGGTTGGGGTTGGCCTGGGCCTGGGCCAACTTGGCGGCCACATTCGCCTTAGTGATCCCCAGTTCCTCGGCCTGCATCAGGGCGTAGACGCTCCAGCGCACCGCATCGGACCAAACCGGATCGGCGTTGGTGGTGGCAGGGGTGAGGGGCTCCTTGCTCAGCACCTCATCCAGCAACAGGTGGACGGAGGGGTCTGGGAAACTGGTGCGCTTGGCAGCTAACTGGGAGCGGTCGCTGGTCACGGCCAAGCAGCGGCCCTGTAGGTAGGCGGCATAGGTCTGGTCGCCGGTCTGGAACTTGAGCGGCGTGTAGGTGGCCTTGAGCTCGCGCATGCGGTCGGCCAGGTTGAGCTCGGTGGTGGTGCCGCTCTCGACACAGATCGGCTTGCCGGCCAGATCTTGGAGACTTTTCACGCCACTGCCGGCGGCCACCATCACCCCTTGGCCGTCATAGAAGGTGGTAGGCGCAAAACTGAGGCCGTTGCCGCCGGCGGCATCGCGGGTCAGGGTTGCGGTGGTGTTGCGTGAAAGTAGGTCCACCTCACCGCTGGCCAGGGCGGCGAAACGCTCACTGGAATTGAGGTCGCGGTAGTCGACCTTGGCGGAATCGCCCAGCAGGCTTGCCGCCACTGCCTTGCAGACATCCACGTCCAGGCCGCTATAGGCCCCATCGGAACCCAAAAAGCTGAAGCCGGGCAGCTTGCCGTCAACTCCGCAGATCAGCTTGCCCCGGCCCTTGATCAAGTCGATCTTCTGGCTTTGCAGGCCACCGTCCTCGGAGGCGCAGCTGGCCAGGAGCAGGGCCAGAGCCAGGGTGCTGGCGAACGAAAGCTTGGCAAGCAGCTTGCGAAGGAATGGCATCGATGCGATCGAGATTGGGCGCACTTTGCCAGCAATCGGCCCGCCAGGCCCGTGGCAGTTGCCACCAACCGGTTCGCCAACCGAGGGGCTGCGGGATTGGACCCGGGTCGCCACGGTCCCGCCTGCCGCCGCTTCTAGGGTCATGGCAGGTTCGAGCGGGGATGCCGCACGATGGCCCATCCAGTTCCGGCCCAGCCAACCCGTGCCAATTCGGTGGCCTTCGGCCCGGGCACCAGCGCCAGCCCGGGCCAGCAGTTGCACCTACGGCGCCCCGACGACTGGCATGTGCATCTGCGCGATGGCGCCATGCTCCAGGCGGTGGTGGCTGCCACGGCCCGCCAGTTTGCCCGGGCGATCGTGATGCCCAACCTCACCCCCCCCGTAACCACGGTGGCGGCGGCGGCGGCCTACCGGCAGCGGATCCTGGCGGCCTTAGGGCCCGAAACCGACCAGGGCTTCCACCCCTTGATGACGGCCTATCTCAGCGAAACCCTCGATCCAGGCGAGCTGGTGCGGGGCCAGGCCGAGGGAGTTTTTACGGCCGCCAAGCTCTATCCCGCCGGCGCCACCACCAATTCGGCGGCGGGGGTGCGCGACCTGGCCGCAATTGGGCCGGTACTCGAGACGATGGAGCGGATCGGCCTGCCCTTGCTGGTCCATGGCGAGGTCACCGATCCCGAGGTGGACATCTTTGATCGCGAGGCCGTGTTCATCGAGCGTCACCTGCAGCCCTTACTCGCCCGCTATCCGGGCTTGAAGGTTGTGTTTGAGCACATCACCACGGCCGAGGCGGCGACGTTTGTGGCCGAAACCGGTCCCCAGCTCGCGGCCACGATCACACCCCACCACCTGCACATCAACCGAAATTCCCTATTTGCCGGCGGCCTGCGCCCCGATTTCTATTGCTTGCCGATCGCCAAGCGGGAACGCCATCGCCTCGCCCTGCGCCGGGCGGCCACCTCGGGCGACCCCAGCTTTTTTCTTGGCACCGATTCAGCCCCCCATCGCCGCCAGGCCAAGGAAGCCTCCTGCGGCTGCGCCGGTATTTACAACGCCCCCTTCGCGATCGAAAGTTATGCGGCTGTGTTTGAGCAAGAGGGGGCCCTAGACAAGCTGGAAGCCTTCGCTAGTGATCACGGTCCTCGCTTTTACGGCCTGCCTCCCAATCGCGACACGATCACCCTGGAGCGCCAGGATCCGGCCAGCGAGGATGCCAAGACCGTGCCCCTAACCCTGGAGCTGGACAGCGAGGCTGGCGCGCCCCTAACACTGGTGCCCTTCCACGCCGGAGAAGCCCTGCCCTGGCGACTGCTCGCTTAGGGCTGGCAGCCCAGGAGAGCCGCTTGTTCAGCGCTCAAGCGTCCCGCTTCGCGTAACACAACCGTGATCTGCTCGATGGTTAACACCGCCCGGGTGCGGTAGCCCGCATCGGCCAGGCGCTGGGCGGCAGCACCACCATGGTCGATAAACACCACCACATCCTTGACCCGCAAACCGGAACTTTCGAGTTTGCCGATCCCTTCCAGCACGCTGCCGCCCGTGATCAGGATGTCGTCCACTACTAGGGCCGTTTCTCCCTCCTGGAAATCCCCTTCGATCAGGCGCCGGGCCCCATGGGCCTTCACCTCCTTGCGGGGGTAGATCAGGGGCTTGTGCAGCAGCAACGACAGGCCCGTGGCCGTGGGCAGGGAGCCATAGGGAATGCCGGCAATGCGATCGAAATGCAGATTGGCCAATAGGTCGCTGTAGGCATGCAGAACCTGATGGAAGATATTTGGGTTGGAGATGATGCGCCGCAGGTCAATGTAGTAGTTGAACAGGGCACCTGAAGCCTGCACATACTCACCGAAGAGTAGGCAGCCAATATCAAATAGATCAACCACCAATCTGTCGAGCTGGTCGGATCGGGCTTGGGGCAGCCACAGGTCACAGCGGTCTGCAGCGGGCTGGCGGCCCTTGATCACCCGGTCCCGCAGGCTGGCGATCTGGCCCTTGAGCTCCGCCACCCGCTCGCCGAGACGATCCTCCATCAGCATGTTCTGGGGGACGGGCAGCAAAAGGCCGTCGGCGGCGTTGCCAAGGCCAGCCTGCAACAGGCTTTCGAGCCGTTCCTCCTCGCCCCAGAGGCTGCGCAGGATCAACACATGGTCAGGAGCCAGGTTGCGCACTCGGGCCAGAATTTCTGGGTCACTGGTGCCCACCTCCAGCAGCAACTGCTCGGGGGTCGCCCAGAGGAGGCTTTCAGCCACGATCCGCAGGTAAAGCGGATTGGCCTCATTGGGGTGGTGCTGGAGGATGCGGGAGGCGGGGCTTGAACTGTGGCAGCTGATCACCACCGCCCGGTCGGTGTGCAACAGAAAGGGAGCGGCTAGGTCATGGCCCGCCAGGGGCGAAAGCGAAATGGCATCCGCATTGAGATCCTCAAAGACGTAGTGGGCCAGGGCCGAGGCGGAATTGAGGTCGGCGTGTTTGGCATCAAGAATGAGGGGGATCTCTGGCGGTACCAGCTCCCGCACTTCCCGTAACAGGTCGAGGCCCACGGCGCCAAGGGCCTGGTAAAACCCCAGGCTCGGCTTGAAGGCGCAGACGTGGTCGGAGGTTTCCTCGATCACCGCCTTGATCCAGCGGCGCGACTGGGACAGAAACGAACTGGCGCTAGCGCCGCGATGGCGGTTCCAGCTCTGCAGCATCTCCGGATTGGGGTCTAGCCCCGTGATCAGCAGGGACTGGCGACTGGCGATCGCTTCGGTGAGCTTGAGGAAAAAGGTCACGCGATTGCTGGACCAGGCACCGGTGGCTAGGTCAAGGGGACAGGCTGGCACGGACGCCGGCAAGGCATCAATGCCCACCACCCTGGCTTCGAGTCAGAAGGTTCGAACGCCTGGTCGGCTTGGCAGGCTCAATGCCCCTAGGCGACAGGGGTTCCAAGCCAGCCGGCCAGGTGGGAGGCACCGCGAGAGCGGGCCAGGGTCCGGGCCGAGGCCAGGGCTGGCTGCAAGCGCTCAGAGCTAAAGGGGGGCAGGGTGCGGCTGCGTAGCCAGGCACCCCAACGGAATTCATGGAAGGGGATCAGGGGAGCCGCCGCAATCACCCGCTCCCGCTTCAATTTCCAAACCAGGCTGCGGTAGGGATCGTCCTGGGTGTCTGTGAGCTTCTCCGGCAGGGCACTGGGCGGGAAGGGGCCCAGGCCCCTGCCATCAAACAGGTACAGCCAGCCCCGCTGGCGCAGGTCTTCCAACACCTGCTGGGGATCCCTAAAAGGCAGATCCAAGGCCACATAGCCAAAGGCGGTGGCGCCGGGGTCCTCTTCCATCAGCCCCCGCAGCCGGTGGTGACGATCCACCATCCAAAGGTCGCCGGCTTGGCTACGTACCAAGGGGGTGGGTTTCTGGCGTAGGTAGCGCCGCCGCTCCTGGGGGCTGTCCTTGGCGAAATCGATCTGGCGGCTACGGATCTCCGCCATGCCCACACACATCTGGGTGGGGCGCAGGGCTGAGAGGGCGATTTCCAGCAGCTGGCTGTCGCTCGGCGGGGGCGGCAGGGGCTGGAAGGGGGGGAGTCGCAGGGCCATCAAACGACCCTAGGGCGATTGCAAGCTTCGGTTTGTGCAGCCAGGGACAGGGTGCAGTCCATAGGGTTCCCCGGTGGCGGGCTTAGTGATGCCGAGCTGCTGGTGCCACTTGTCCACAGGCCAATCCCAACCCTCTTCCCAGCGGGCCATCCAAAGGGGCTCTGCGCTGAAACCGATGGTGGTGCCATGGGCAATCGCCCTGCCCATCAGGGCATAACTCTTGGTTTTAAATCGAAAGCGGCTAAACAAGGCGGCACTGTTCAACATCACGTAGGCGGGAAAGCCGATTTGGGTGGCGGTGATCGCCAGCACCCCACTTTCCCCCTCCGGCGTGGTGCCAAAGCCACAGACCACATGGTGGATGTCGTGGGTGGTGGCAATCCTTTGGGTGAGCCAATGGGCATCACTGAGCAGCGGCCTCGGCCGGAAGAACTCGGGGTCATAGCCGCGGCTAAGCATCAACTCGGCGTAGGAGCGGCCCAGGCTCCCCACCGGCAGGGACTCCAGAAACGCCATATCCGGCTGTAGGGGCGGATAGCGCCCATCGATCATGGCTGCGCCACCGGCCTGTTCCCGGCAACGGCGCAGGCATTCCGCCATCTGGGGGGAATCGATCAAGCTATCGACGAGGTCGGCGACCGCCTTTAGATCGCCGCCCCTACGGGCTACACCAACCAGGGCTAACAGGTTTTTTAGATTCATCATCAGCTGGTTAAGGCGACCCACAATTAACTACTAATAACCACGGAATCGTAGATGATTTTTCTGTAAAATAAAATCGCCTTGAGGGGATCGTTTGATTGGCGAGTCAGATTTTGCTTGCTATCGCTTTGGTCCCCTAGGCCAGGCCCATGTCCCCTCTGACGACAGCCACGGTTGAGGGCATCGATCGCTGACAATCGGGTCATCCGTCTGGACCGACCCATTTGTCCGCCTCCGCCTTGCTTGCTAGCGCCAGCTTGGTTCCAGCGCTCCACAGCCCAGGAGTTCTCACCACCGCCCTAGTGACCAAGTCGTCGCTGTTTGGCATCGGTATTGCCTTCAGCCCCCTGCACATTGCCGTGGTGGCCTTGTTGCTGCTGGGTAAGGCCCCCCTGCAGCGGGCCATGGCCTATGTGGGTGGTTGGGCCCTGGCCAATGCCCTGGCGATCGTGGTGCTCACCCTGCTGGGGGAAACTTTTTCGATCAGCCTCAACCATGGCGAACGGGAACAGGTGCTGATCGATTTGCTCGGCGCCGGTGCCCTGGTGGGCTTGGGCCTCTACCAGCTCACACCCCAGGCCAACCTGGGAGAGGAGGGCATGGCCCTGCGGCTGATGAACCAGCTGCCCGACTTCAGCACCCTCAGCCTGGTGTTGATCGGCGCCACCAGCGCCCTGTTGACGCCGGAAAACCTCGTTTTTTATCTCAAAGAAGCGGGTCTACTCCTGATCAATGAACCCGGTCTCAAGGCCGATGCCGAAATCACTGGCCTGTTCACCCTGGTGGCCAGTTCCTTGCTGCTGCTGCCGCCCCTGGCCTGGCTGGTCAGCCGGGGCGCCATCCGGGAACCGATCGCCCGCCTAGAGGACTGGTTGCAACACAAGGCCGAATGGCTCGTCGGCGTTCTGGCCCTCATGCTGGGGGCATACCTGCTTTACGAAGGTCTCCACGGCCTTGATCTGATGGGAGCTGTCTAAAGGGGACT
>JAEMQZ010000025.1:21126-24493 GCA_016463595.1 Synechococcales cyanobacterium SupBloom_Metag_052
GGAACCCCCTGCCAGGTTGGGGGCCGTCCTGTCGGTTCTGGTTCGGCTCCAGCCAGGCCAGGCCTGCTCCAAGGGCCCCAAGGGCGATCAAGCCCCACCAGCCAGCAGCCAGCTTGCTTAGGGCAGGGATCGGTTGCTTCCGCCCCCGGGACTGGAACCAAGACCGGCGCCCTTGGGCAGCACTTCCCCCGATCGGGGATCCACAACGTCCGCAGACCATGCGACCGCCCAGACTGCGGTCGGCACGCACGGACCAGCTGCCGCAGTTGGGACAGGCCATGGGCTAAGGGGGATTCAGATACGCCTGGGGCGTCGGCGAATCGAAATCGTATCGCCACGATCCAGCGCTTACAGGCCCTGGATCCTGATGGCCAGAATCGGCGTGGATCGGGGAAGGGGCCGTGCTGAGGCGGGAGAACCGCTCAGGAGCGCTGCTCATCGGGACGCTCCTCAGGCACGATTGCCCCCGCCACCGGGCAGACCTGCAGGCAGATGCCGCAATCGATGCAGGTGTCGAAATCGATCCAGTAGAAAGCGGTGCCTTTGGCATTGGCGCCGCTGCCGGGGTTGATGCAAGCCACTGGGCAGGCATCGACGCAATCAGCCACACCCTCGCAAACATCGGTGAGGATTGTGTGGGCCATTGGCTGTTCAAAGCTAAATCGATCCTAGGCAGGGGCTCAGGCGATCCAAAGGGTGGAGCCGCAATTCCGGCGGATGGCCTGCTGTTCTGCTTCGGCAGCAGAGGCGCAGGGGCGGCTCAGAAGTTCGGCCGCTTGCCCCTGACGATGGAGGGCTTCGAGCTGGTCGAGTGCCTGGGGAAGTTGGCTTGGTTGGCCATAGGCCACCAGGATCGGCCCCTGGACTGGACCACTCCCCGATCCAGCGCGGCCTGTCATCTCGAGCAGGTCGCGAATGGGCTCCACGGCGAAGCCGAAACCCATCCCCGCGGCAGTGCCCTGGCCTTCAAGCCCGCCGAAGCGGCCCACCAGGGCGTCGTAGCGGCCGCCACTAGCAATCTCAACAGGGGCCGTGTCCGTTCCCCGGCAGACCACCTTGAGCACCAGGCCGTCGTAAAGGGCGAAATGGGGCTGGAAGCTGGGATCAAGGCTGAGGCCCACCCCCTGGGCAGCGGCCGTGGACGTCAGGGTGTTCACGGTCGTGGCCAAGTTCTCTAGGAGCGCACAGGGCCCGAGCAGTTGCTCGAGTTGGTAGAGCACGGCCGCTGGCTCGCCCCGCAGCCTCATGAGCCGTTGCAAGCCCTGGCGTTGGGCTTCCGGCAGGGGCAGGGCGGCAATCGCCAAAAAATCAAAGCCCGTTAAGGCCTGCCTGGCGGCCGTGCGTTGCTCGGCTGGCACCTGCTCCAGCAGCGCTGCCAGGACGCCGTGGTGACCAAGCAACAGTTGGGTTTGGTGCTTCTGACCCAGGCCCAGGCTGCGTAGGCAGGCGAGCAACAGGCGCAGGAGTTCGCTGTCATCGGCGGCGCTGGCGCCGCCGAGCAATTCCACGCCGCTTTGCAACTCTTCGACAATCTGTTGACCGCTGCTGCTGCCCCCATCGCTCTGGCGGCTGCGGTAGATCGGCCCGGTGTACCAAAGGCGCAGGGGGCGGCTGCGGCCCGCCATGCGCGTGCCGGCCGCCCGGGCGATCGAGGCCGTCATCTCGGGCCTGAGGCCCAGGGCCTCTTCCGTGGCCAGCCGCACCAGTTCCCGGCCATCGATGCCGCCGCCAGCCTGGAGGGTTTCCAAGCGTTCAATGGTGGGTGGCGCCACCTCTTCATAGCCCCAAAGGCGATAGACCTTGGCCAGCTCGCTGACCAAGGTGCGATTGCCATCCACCTGCTGGGGATTGAGGTCCCTGGCACCGGCGGCGGGTTGCAGGGCCATGGGATTATCGAAAGCGTCGATCTTTGCCGATCCTATGGAGCCGGTGTCACCGAATCATTGGATCCTGCAGGATTCAGGCGCCGTCCAGATCTAGTTCGGGTGCGCCATAGCTGGCCCCGGTCAGGGGCGAGCAGGCCGCTAGCCCTGCGATCAGGGCCTCCTGCAGGCCGGGTGCGCAGGCGATCAGCCGCCCTTCGGCCAGATCGATGGGGCCGCCGTCGTAGGCGCACACCAGCCCGCCAGCCTGCTCCACCAGCACCACGCCGGCGGCCAGGTCCCAGGGGGAGAGGCCCCGCTCCCAGTAGCCATCGAGCCGGCCGGCGGCCACAAAGGCCAGATCCACGGCCGCCGCCCCGGGGCGACGTACGCCGCGGGTGCGGTGCGTGAAGTAGGCGAATTCGGCGTAGTTGTTGTTGAGCCGGGTATGGCGGTCGTAGGCGAAGCCCGTCACCAGAAGGGAGGAGCCCAGCTCCTGGCAATCGCTGACCTGGATCGGCTGGTCGTTGCACCAGGCTCCCAGGCCCGGGGCGGCCCAGAAGTGTTGCTGCAGGGCTGGCACAGCTAGGGCGCCGAGCAGGGGCCGGCCCTGCCAGGTCAGGCCGATCGAGGTGGCAAAAAAGGGAAATCCGTGGGCGAAGTTGGTGGTGCCATCGAGGGGATCAACGCACCAGGCCAGGTCCGATTCGCCCTGCTTCCAACCGCTTTCTTCGGCCAAAACCCCAAACTCCGGAGTGTGGCGATGCAAGACCGCCAGCACCGCTGCCTCAGCGGCCTCATCTGCTTCGGTGACCAAGTCGCCGGCGCGCCCCTTTTCGCGAATGCGCTCTAGGTGGCCGAAGTGCTGCATGAGTTGTTCGGCGCCGGCGCTGGCAGCCTCCCTAGCTACGGCCACCAGGCGTTCCAGTCCCCCAGGGTCTAGGCCCGAGTCCCTCAAGCTGAGGTCGGAGCAGCGAGTGGGCTGGCTCATTCGTCGTCGAGGGGAAGGCCGGCACGAACCTTGCCACGGCCAAAGAAACGCCCGAACTGCAGGTCATAGACCTCGTCCTCATCTTGGGTTTCCACTTCCAGGGGTCCTAGCGCCCGGGCGACGCAAAGCAGGCCGTAACCCTTGCTGCGGACGTCCTTGGAGAGGCCGAGGGATTCGCGCTGGTCGATCTCGCCAGCCAGGACCCGCACGGCACAGGCAGTGCAGCAGCCATTGCGGCAGCTGAAGGGCAACGGTTGGCCTTGGGCCTCAAAGCTGCGCAATATGTAGTCGCCTTCAGGCACGTTCAGGCTGATCGTGCGCTGCTCTTGGCGCCAGTGCACCGTGATCGGGAAATGCTGCGCCATCAGGGAGCCCTGGGGGGTGACTGCTACATTCTCCCAGTTGCCCCACCAGCCCCGAACTTAGGGAGAGGTGGCCGAGTGGTCGAAGGCGCAGCATTGGAAATGCTGTATAGGGGCAACTCTATCGAGGGTTCGAATCCCTCCCTCTCCGT
>JAEMQZ010000026.1:0-3640 GCA_016463595.1 Synechococcales cyanobacterium SupBloom_Metag_052
AGGTCGTGGGGGCTGGCCTCGCCATCGACCCGGCCCAGGATCTCCAGGCAGCTGCGGCTGGTCTGGGGGCCGATTGAGACCAGGGCCACGCCGTTGAGCTGCTCCAGCCAGCTGGCGCCGAAGTGGGCTTCGAGCAGCTGGGCCGTGTGCTGCACCGTTTTGCCGCTGCTGAAGGTGATCGCATCGAGGCCACCAGCGTCCAGGGCCGCCAGGGTGACGGCTGGCAGGCTGGTGGGGCAGCGGGATTCGTAGGCCGCCACTTCCACCACCCGGGCGCCAGCTTCAGCAAAGGCCTCGGCCAGCAGGGTGCGGCCGCCGCTCTGCACCCGGGGCAGCAGCAGCCTGAGTCCCCAGCCGGAGACCGGAAAATGCTCGATCAGGCTGTCGGCGACGAACGCGGGCGGCACGAAATCGGCGGGCGCCCCCAGGGCCTCCAGCTGGGCGGCGGTTTTACGGCCCACGGCGGCGATCTTGAGGCTGGCCGGCCGGCGGGCCAGGCTGCGGCCCCGCCGCTTCAGGCGCGCTTGCACCGCCTCCACGCCATTGGCGCTCGAAACAATCAGCCAGTGGAAGTCTTCGAGTTCGTCCAGGGCGTCATCGAGGGGTCCCCAGTGGTCTGGCGGGCCGATCACCAGGGCCGGCAGGTCGAACACCTGGGCCCCGGCTTGTTCGAACAGGCGGCGGGCCGCCCCCAGTTGCTGTTCCGCCCGGGTGACGGCGATGCGGCGACCCTTGAGGGGCTCAGGTTCAGGCACGGGCTCAGGCCTCCAGGTGCACCATGGCGCCGGCCTGCTGGCGCAGGTGGTCGGCTTCGCCTGTCCGGCCCTGGCTGCTCAGCAGGGCAATGGCCTGGCGGAAGCTGGCCCGGGACGCGGCAATGTCGCCGGCCAGCAGCTCGGCCACCGCCAGGTTCTGGTGGGTTTCGGCATGCTCAGGGTTCAGGCGCCTGGCCTGGCCATAGGCCTCCAGGGCGCCCACCAGGTCGCCGCTGCGGCGGCTGACCAGCCCCAGGTTGTACCAACCCAGGCCCACCTCCGGGGCCACCACCGTGGCGGTGCGGCAGAGGGCCTGGGCCTCCACCAGCTCGCCTTGCTCCAGCAGCACGGCGGCCAGGTTGAGGCGGGCCCCCAGGCTGAGCCGTTGGGGTAGGGGTAGGGCCAGGGCCTGGCGATAGAGGCCGGTGGCGCCGCCGGGGTCGGCCTCGGCCGTGGCGATCGCCAGGTGCAGCAGCAGTTCGTAGCGTTCCGGATGGGCCTGGGGCGGGCAGTGCTCGAGGCCACGCCGCAGCAGGGCAATCCCCTGGGCCAGGTGCCCTTCGCTCACCTCGAGGCTGCCGAGCTTGGCGCAGGCGTAGGCGTCGTTGGGCCGCTGCTCCAGCTCCTGCTCCATGGCCTCGCGCAGCCGCTGGGCCTTGCTCCCCTGGGCCAGGAGCTCCGGGCGGTAGCCGTCGTGGAGCAGGGCTGGCACGCCGCAATTGGCCACCCGCCAGTGGGGCTCCAGCCGTTGCAGCTCCGCCACGCTCTCATCAACGCTGGAGTGGTAGGGCCGGCTCCAGCGGATCGCCGGATGGCGGCGAAACAGGCGGCTGACGCTGGAATAGGGGGATTGGCGGGCACCCAGTTCGAAGCGCAGCAGGTTGATCAGCAGCACATCCGGTTGGGCCATCAGGGCCCGCAGCGGCGCCATCGCTTCAGGGCGCAGCTGTTCATCGCCATCGAGCACCAGCACCCAGTCGCCCTTGAGCCCCTGCATCGCCGTGTTGCGGGCCGGGGCGAAATCCCCGGGCCAGGGAATCTCATGCACGGTGGCTCCCAGGCCCCGGGCTAGGGCCACGGTGCCGTCCTGGGAGCCGGTGTCCACCAGCACCATTTCATCGACAAAGCCTTGGACCGAGGCCAGGCAGCGCTCCAGCCGTTCGGCCTCATCGCGCACGATCATCGAGAGGCTGAGCATGGGGCCCGGGGCCAGGGGCGGCGTGCTGAGGCTAGGTGCTCCTGCCAGGGGCAACCGCAGGGGGCTGACCTCAGTCGGTGAAGCCGCCCTCCAGGGCCGCGGCCGCCAGACCGAGGCGATCCAGCAGCAGGGCCTGGGCCAGGGGCATCTGGCCGGGGCTATAGGCCGCCGGCAACGCGTCGGGCAGCAGGGGCCGCAGGCTCCCCCAGAGGTAGGGACTGCCGTAGACGGCCAGGGCGGCCAGGCGCCCCGTGGCCAGTAGCTGGCTCACCACGGCCGGCCAGGGCTCCTCGCCGCCGGCACTGCCGCGGAAGGGATTGCCGCGCACAAACAGCTGCAGCAGCACCGGGCCCCCCGGCAGGCGGTCCAGGGCCAGGGGCGCTTGGGGATCGCCGCTCCAGGGGCTGGGGCTGCGGCTATCGATCAGGCAGCTTTGGTAGCCCGCCCCCGCCGGCCGCACCAGGGCCGGCGCCATCGCCGGCAGGAAGGGGCAGGCCAGGCTGTTGTCGAGCCGGATCAGGTTGAGGCCGGGGCCGGCAGCTAGGGGCGTGGGCGGGCCGGATTGGGCTTGCCCCTGGGCGGACCCGTGGGTCTCCAGGCTCAGCTCCACCAGCTCGCGGGCCAGGGCGGCATCGGCGGGGGAGATCAAGTCGCCATTGGGGTCGCCGCCCAAGCTGCCTGCGGGCCCCACCGCGGCCAGGGCCCGTTCGCGCCGCTGCAGGCTGGCCTCCAGCCGCTGGCGCGGGATCGCCCCGGAGTCGATGGCGGCCACTAGGGCGTCGATGGCGGCGTCGGCATCGGCGGGCATCAAAATCAGGTCGGCACCGGCCATGAAGGCGAGCAGGGCGGCTTCGCCGGGGCCGTGGTGGGCGGTGATCGCCTCCATCACCAGGGCATCGGTCACGACCAGCCCCTCGAAGCCCAGCTCCCGGCGCAGCAGGCCATCGAGCACGGCTGGCGCCAGGGTGGCGGGCCGCTCGCCGTCGAGGGCCTCCAGCAGCAGGTGGGCCGTCATCACGCTGGCCACCCCGGCGGCGATGGCGGCGCGGAAGGGGGGCAGCTCCACCGCCTCCAGCCGGGCGCGGCTGTGGGGCAGCCGGGGGAGTTCCAGGTGGGAGTCGCTGGCGGTGTCGCCGTGGCCGGGGAAGTGCTTGGCGCAGCAGAGCACCCCTTCGGCCTGGGCACCCCGCAGGAAGGCCGCGGCCAGGCTGGACGCCGTGGCCGGGTCCTCGCCCCAGGCGCGCACGTTGATCACCGGGTTGGCTGGATTGTTGTTGACATCGCAGACCGGCCCCAGCACCCAGTTCAGGCCCAGCTGCCGGGCCTGGCGGCCCGTACAGCGGCCGTAGCGTTCGGCCAGGGCTTCCGGGTGGGAAGGCGGGGCGAAAGGGGCTGCCTCGGGCCCTGGGGGCTGGGATTGCGGCAGGCGGCCGATCGCCAGGGGCGGCACCAGCCAGCTGGCTCCTTCAAAGCGCTGGCCCACCCCCTCCTCCACGTCGGCGCAGAGCAGCAGGGGCTGGCCAGCCCAGGCCTGCAGTTGGCGGCAGCGCAGGGCCAGCTCCTGGGCGCTGCCCCCGAGCAGGATCACGCCGCCGACCCCATCGCCAAGCAACCGTTTGAGGTCGGCATTGGGGAGCTCCCAGCGGGGGTAGCGCCGTTGGCCGTCGCTGGCATGGCCGCTGGCGCG
>JAEMQZ010000026.1:3740-22392 GCA_016463595.1 Synechococcales cyanobacterium SupBloom_Metag_052
GCTGGCATGGCCGCTGGCGCGAACCACCAGCAGGCGGGCCACCTGCTGGCGCAGGCCGAGGCCACGCCAGTCGGATCCGGGGGCAGGGGCCGGCTCAGTCGCCATCGTTGGCTAAGTCGCCATTGCGGGCTAAGTCGTCGGCTAAGTCGTCCGCGCCATTCGGCTCGACGTCGCTACCGGCCGGCACGTCGCCCTTCTCCAGCCGTTCCGCCCCGAGCTTGTTGATCAGGCCCAGCACCGTGGTGCCCTTTTCGATGCCGCGATCAAGCAGGAAGATCACTTCCGGTGTGCGGCGCATGTTCAGGCGCCGGCTGAGTTCGCCTTTCACGTAACTGGAGGCCGAGCGCAGGCCTTCGAGGGCCTGTTGGCGGTCTTCTTCGCTGCCGAAGATGCTCACGTGCACCTTGCAGTGCTGCAGGTCGCCGGCCACATCAACGCTAGTGACACTCACCATCGCCATGTTGACCCGGTCGTCCTTGATGCCCGTGACCAGCAGCTCGCTCACCTCGCGGCGAATCGAGGCGGCCACCCGTTCCACCCTGCGCCCCTGGGCCATACCTATGTCACCGGTCCTGTGGTCACCATGGCACGCAGGGTCAGGGCCAGGCTGAGGCCGCCGCTGACCAGGGCGCCGATCAGGGCCACAGCCGTGACGGGGTTGCTGCGCCGATCGGCCAGGGGCTCGACGACGGAATTGAGCAGCCCCAGGCCAAAGGCCACCAGGTAGCGCGGGTAGCGCGTCACATTGACGAAGAACTCCCTCATGGCGCAGGCGGCGGCAGCAATCCAGATGCAGCGTTACTCTGCCGCCCAATGGTCTGAGTTGCCCAAATGCTGGAACTTCATCAGTTCCGCCATTCCGCTTTCTGCGAAAAGGTGCGGTTGATCTTGGCGGCCAAAAAGCTGGCCTACAGCGTGGTGGAGGTGACCCCCGGCCTGGGCCAGCTGCAGCTGCTGCGGCTCTCGGGCCAGCGCCAGGTGCCCGTGCTGGTGGATGGCTCCGAGGTGATCGCCGATTCCAGCGCCATCGCCCTCTATCTCGAAGCCCAGGTGGCCGAGCCGGCCCTGCTGCCCGCCGAGCCGGCCCAGCGGGCCCGGGTGTTGCTGCTCGAAGATTGGGCCGATACGGCCCTGGCCGCCGGCGTGCGCCTAGCCCTGCTGCAAGCCGCCATGGAGGATGCCGACCTCAGGGCCGCCCTGCTGCCGGTGGCAACGCCCGCGCCCCTGAGGACCCTGGTGGGGGCGGTGCCCGGCTCCTTGCTGGCGGGCCTGGGCCAGGCAGTGGACCAGGGCGGCCTCGAGCAGTTGCGCCATAACCTCAACCAGCTCACGGCCCTGGTCGCTGCCGGCCCCTACCTGGTGGGCCCCAGCCTGTCCCTGGCGGACCTGGCCGTGGCCGGCCAGCTGTCGTTGCTGAAGTTCCCCGAGGCCGCGGGTGCCCCCCTGGCCGGCTGGGGCGTGCCCGGCCTGGCCGACGATCCCCAGCTCGAGCCCCTGTTCCAGTGGCGCGACCGCATCGGCGCCGAGCTGGGCCGGCCCTGAAGGGCAGCGATCCCTTGAGGTCACCGAATCCCTTGAGGGAAACGCCGGGGCCCGGCCTGCCGCGCCAGGATTGAATTCCTAGCGGTGAGCGGCCATGTCCGACCCCTTAATCCGCGCCTGCGACCACTACGTGGTGCTGGAGCCGGCCGGGGCCGAACGGCTGCTCACGGCCGCAGAAACCCTCGATTGGCTGGTCGCCCAGCTGGAGGCCTTAGACGAGGTGCCAGCGGACCTGGCCTCCCTGCCGGATGCCCCGAGTCGGGCCCTGCGCCTGCTGGAAACGGCCTGCGAACTGGAATGGGAGCCGGGGGTGAGCGTGCAGTGGTTCGCGGTGCGGTTGGACCCGCCCGGCTCGGAACCTTGAGCCTGCGCTGGGGCTTGGCAGCCCAGCAAGACAAGCGGCTGGGGCGCAACGGATCTGCGGGCATCGCTCGGCTCGATCCCCCTCTGGGGATGGCCCGATTGCGGTTAGTTCAGGGACTGGGCGATGGTGCCGTCGCTGTCGATTAGGGCCACGGGCTCGGTTGGGGCGGCGGGGCGCTGGCGCAGGATCGCCGGCAGCGCTGCGATCACCTGCTGGGCCACCGCTGCCGGGGGGCGCCCGTCCTGGGGGATGTGGAGATCGGCCTGGGCGTAAAGGGGGCGGCGCTCCTCGAGCAGCTCGGCCAGGCGGGCGGCCGGATCGGGGCAGGCCAGCAGGGGCCGGGGCGTGGGATCGGCTGTCAGGCGCTCCAGCAGCAGGGCGCTTGGGGCATCGAGCCAGATCACGATCCCCTGGTGGAGCTGGCCCCAGTTTTCTGGGCGGGTCACCACGCCACCGCCGGTGGCCACCACCAGGGAATGCCAGGCGGCGATCTGGTTCAAAACGGCCGCTTCCAGGGCGCGGAACCCCGCCTCGCCGTCGCTGGCGAACAGCTCGGGGATGGCCTTGCCGGCTACCTGTTCCAGACTGGTGTCTGCATCAAGGAAGCGGTAGCCCAGGGCCTCGGCCAGGGGCCGGCCCACGGCACTTTTGCCGCAACCCATCATGCCGATCAAATAGAGGTTCACCCCCTGCAGGCGCCGGCGCAGCTCCAGGGCTGGATCGGCTCCTGAGCTGGCTGCGGGGCTGGGATGGGGCGCAGTCATCAACACGGGACACCTTCATAGAATGTTGCCTCATGTCTTGCGCTGCGATGACCCCGCCCGTGCTGGCGGCGCCCCCGGCGCCCACCCTCCGCGCCCATGGCCAGGGCAGGCCCTGCGTGATCACGCGCCGGGCCACCTTCAGTGCCAGCCACCGCTACTGGTTGCCGGAGCTGGGTCCTGAAGAGAACGCCAGCCGGTTTGGCCCCTGCAGCCTGGCCCCCGGCCACGGCCACAACTACGAACTAATCGTGGCCATGGGCGGCGGCCTCGACGCCGATGGCATGGTGCTGAACCTCTCGGATGTGAAGCACGCCATCCGCCGCGAGGTGACCGGCCAGCTCGATTTCCGCTGTCTGAACGACGCCTGGCCCGACTTCGACCTGGAGCGGCCTGACGGTCGTCTCCCCACCACCGAAGCCCTGGTGCTGGCCATCTGGCAGCGCCTCGCTCCGCACCTGCCCCTGATGGGCCTGCGCCTCTACGAAACCTCCACCCTCTGGGCCGATGTGCTCGACGACTCCATGGAAGCCTTCCTGACGATCCGCACCCATTTCGCCGCCGCCCATCGCCTCGCCCGCCCCGAGCTAAGCCAGGCCGAAAACGAGGCCATCTACGGCAAGTGCGCCCGGCCCAATGGCCACGGCCACAACTACCTGCTCGATGTCACCGTGCGCGGCCGAATTGATGCCCGCACCGGCATGGTGGCGGACCTGGCCGTGTTGCAGCAGCTGGTCGACGACCTGGTGGTGGAGCCCTTTGACCACACCTTCCTCAACAAGGATGTGGCCCATTTCGGCCAGTGCGTGCCCACCGCCGAGAACATCGCCCTGCACATCGCCGATCTGCTGCAGGCTGCGATCGCCACCACCGGCGCCAGCCTCCATAAGGTGCGCATCCAGGAAAGCCCCAATAACGCCGCCGAGGTGTTTGCCGAAGCGCCCCTGCTGGACATGCGGCCCCTGACCCTCGACGCCCTGGCGGCGGTGTGAGTGCGGCTGGCGCCGGGTCTGACTTGGGGCCGTTGAGGCTGCCCCAGGTCCGGTTGGTGCTGGCGGTGAGCCTCGATGGACGATTAGCGCCACCGGAGGGAGGTGCAGCCCAGCTTGGCGGCGCCGGTGACCGGCGCGCCCTGGAGGAGGCCCTGGCCTGGGCCGATGGCTGCCTGATTGGCGCCCAGACCCTGCGGCTCCATGGCAGCACCTGCCTGATCCGCCAAGCCGACCTGCTGGAGCGCCGTCGCCTGCAGGGGCGTCCGCCCCAGCCCTGGGCCCTGGCGGTGAGCCGCAGCGGCTGGCTCGATCCCCAGCTGCCCTTTTTTCACCAGCCTGTGCGGCGTGCCTTGGTGGCTCCGGCTGGGGCTAGCTCCAGCCCCCCTTTGGGCTTTGAGCGCCTCTGGACCTTGCCCCCAGAGGCAGAACCGTTGGCTGGGTCAGCCGCTGAGGCCAACCCGCCCCAAGCGGGGAGCCGGGGTTGGCCGGGGCTGTTGGCTGCCTTGGCGGCCGAGGGAATGGATCGCTTGCTGCTGCTGGGTGGGGCGCGGCTGGCGGCCAGCCTGCTGGCCCTGGATCTGGTTGACGGGCTGCAGCTCACCCTGGTGCCCCGGTTGCTGGGCGGCGCCCACAGCTGGCTGCCGCTCGCTCCCTTGCCGGCCGCCGGCCGCTGGCAGCTGGAGGAGAGCCGCCCCTTAGGCCAGGGCGAGCTGTTGGTGCGCTATGGGCGCCCTAACGGGGGGACTGGGTCTGCACCTGGGGCTGGGACGGGGCCCTGAATTGGTTGGCGATCTCCCGCAGGGACACCTCCCGCAGGCTGTCGGGGGGCAGGCCCAGCAGGCGGGCGGCGCAGCGTTTCACCACCAGCTCACTGCTGTCGCCGAGGCGGCCGCTGAGTAGGTCTGACACCACCGCCAGGCTGTTGCCGCTGGCATCGGTTTCCTCCACTAGGCAGCGGCTCACGGGGGCCGCCAGTTGGCGGCAGGGTTTCTCCAGGCTGGCGGCCAGGGCCCCATCGGCGCCGCCCAGCCAGCCCACACAAAGGCTGGCTAGGCGCGCTTCCACCTGGGGCCGCAGCAGTTGCAGCACCGGTCGCATCAGGCCGGCCTGGGCCGGAACTGCCTGCAGGGGCAGCAGCAGGGCCGTGGCGACTCCTAGCGTTGTGGCCCTGCCGCTGCCCCGAGACGCCCTGCCATGGCTGAGCTTCAAGCCCGCTGGCACGGGTCGATCGCCGAGATTCCCGAGGACCAATGGCAGGCCGTGACGGCGGCGGTAGGGCTTCCCTTCTACTCCTGGCCCTGGCTGGAGCGCCTCGAGGCCTCCGGCAGCATCGTGCCCTCCCAGGGCTGGCAGCCCATGCACCTAGGGCTATGGCGCGACGAGAGCCTGGTGGCGGTGGCGCCGCTCTATGTCAAAGGCCATAGCTACGGCGAATTTGTGTTTGATCAGGCCTTTGCCCAGCTGGCCGGCCAGCTGGGGCTGCGCTATTACCCCAAGCTGCTGGGCATGAGCCCGGTGAGCCCGGTGCTGGGCTACCGCTTCCATATCGCCCCCGATGAAGACGAACCGGCCTTAACGGCCGTGCTGCTCACCCTGATTGAGGAATTCTGCCGCAAGCATCGCATTTTGAGTTGTAATTTTCTCTATGTGGATCCGCTTTGGCAGCCCCAGTTGGAGGCGGCCGGCTGGGCCCCCTGGTTGAACCAGCAGAGCCTGTGGACCAACCAAAATTACACCAATTTTGAGGCCTATCTGGCCAGTTTCAATGCCAATCAGCGCCGTAACATCAAGCGGGAGCGCCGCTCGGTGGCCGCCGCTGGCCTCACGGTCACACCCTTGCTGGGGGAAGCGATCACCGATGATTTGATGGCGCGCATGCATCATTTCTACGCCCAGCACTGCAGCCGCTGGGGGGCCTGGGGTAGTAAATACCTCACCGAAGCGTTCTTTACCGAAAGCCCGAAGGAGTTGCGTCAGCATCTGGTGTTATTTAGTGCCCATGCGGGCGATCCCAGCGATCCCCTAGCCATGTCCCTGTGCGTGCACAATGGCGACCAGCTCTGGGGCCGCTATTGGGGCAGTGATCTGGAGCAGGAGAACCTCCATTTCGAGGTTTGTTATTACGCGCCGATTGCCTGGGCGATCGAACGGGGCATCCGTCAGTTCGATCCTGGCGCTGGCGGTAGCCACAAGCGCCGCCGCGGCTTTGTCGCCCGTCCCCACGCCAGCCTGCACCGCTGGTTTGATCCCCGCTTCGATCGGCTGCTGCGCCAGTGGTTGCCCCAGGCCAACGCCCAGCAGCTCGAAGAAATCGAGGCGATTAATGCCGAGTTGCCCTTCACGACTCCGCCGCCGCCCCTCGGGTCGCCGCTTGAGCCTGAGCCGTTCCCCCTGGGTAGCCCCTGACGGGCCCCTGATTAGCATCGCCCCATGGTTCCCACCTCCCCAGATCGCCAGAGCCTCGACGACCAGCTTTCGCATCGCTTTATCGCCCTAGATCCGAGCGGCTACTTCCTGATCAAGCTCGATCGGGCCGCGGGCGAACTGGTGGCCGAGCATTACGGCAACGGCATCGACGAGCGGGGCCTGGCCACCGATCCGGCCACGGGCGAAGTGCTGCAATGCCGTGGCGATGGCCCCCGCCCACCCCTGGCCGTGTTTCGGGGCCGCAGCGCCAAGGAACTGGGCATCGCGCTCAGCGAAGGCGAGGGCCCCTGGCCGATCAGCCGGCTCGACCACGCCCTATACCTCGGCCGGGAATTGCAACGGGCCGAACGCTGCCTGGCGGACGGCAGCAATTACATCCAGGACTGAACAATCTGGCCGGCTTGCCCCTTGCGTTAGGCGGGCTGTAATTCCCGCGGGGCCATGGTTGGGGTGGAGGGGGGCTCGGGCGGCAGCGACGCCAGCTGGTCCTGGATTTCCTTGGTGACGACCCCGCGATATTCCTGGAAGTGCTCGTTGTGGGCCAGGGTGATCAGAAACTGCTCCAGGCACTTGGGATTGCGCCGGGCGACCGTGGCCAGGGACTTCCAGAAGCGGAAGCGGGTGTCCCGTTGGAGTCCTTGGCGCCAAACCACAATCGAGAGGGCGCGCAGATCGCGCCAGCCGGGTAACACTGATTTGTCGGAATTTTCGGCCTTGTAGAAGGTCTTCCAGCGGGGTTCACCCATTTTTAGGTAGTAGTGGGTGACCCGATCGATATAGGCGTTGGGCTCATACAACCGGCAGAAGGCATCCACGTATTCGTTGGCGATGTCGCGGATTGGCCGGGTCGGCAAGAAGTTGAGCAGGTTGGTCTGGTTGACCCCCTTGGCATCGGCCTTTTCTTCGATCAGGCGCCCTTCCTTTTCGAGGCGATGCCAAAGACCCGTATTCGGCAGGGCCTGCAACATGCCCATCATCGCGGCAGGAATGCCGGTGCGGCTGACAAAACGCACGATGCGATCGCCGGCACCTGTTTTTTCACCATCGAAACCAATGATGAAGCCGGCCATCACCCGGATGCCATAGGAGGTGATCCGATCGACGGAGTCTTCCAGCGAACTGCGGGTGTTCTGGTGCTTGCCGGTTAGGGAGAGGCTGGCCTCATCCGGGGTTTCGATGCCCAGGAACACCGCCTCGAAGCGGGCTTCGGCCATCATCTCCATCATTTCGTCGTCGGCGGCGAGATCCACCGAGGCTTCGGTGGTGAAGGTGAAGGGGAAGCCCCGCTCAATCTGCCATTCCTTCACGGCGGGCAACAGCAACTTGGCATTGCGCTTGTTGCCGATGAAGTTGTCATCCACCAGGAAGATGGCCCGGCGCCAGCCCAGGTCGTAGAGGGCCTGCAATTCGGCCACCAGCTGCTCGGGGGATTTGGTGCGGGGCTTGCGCCCGTAGAGCACGATGATGTCGCAGAACTCACACTGGAACGGGCAGCCGCGCGAGAACTGCACGCTCATCGAGTCATAGGCATCGAGCTCGAGCAGGTCGAAGCGGGGGATTGGTGTGCCGGTGACATCCGGCTTCACCCCATTGGAGCTGAAACGGCCCTGACGCTCACCCCGCTCGATCGCTTCGATAAACAGGGGCAGGGTGATTTCACCCTCATCGAGGATCTTGAAATCGGCTAAGGCCAGTTCCGGCGCATCGGGAGTGGAACTGGCGAAGGGGCCGCCCACCGCGACCGGGATGCCGCGGCGCTTGGCTTCGGCAATCTGGGCGGCCATGTCGGCCTTTTGCACGATCATCGCGGAGATGATCACTAGCTCCGCCCAGGCCCAATCCGCCTCTTGCACCTCGGAGACGTTGCGATCGACCAGCTTCATCTCCCAGGTTTGGGGCAGCAGGGCCGCCACGGTCACCAACCCGAGGGGCGGCAACAACACCTTGCGATTCACAAGCTCGAGAATTTTCTCGTAGCTCCAGAAGGTCTTGGGAAACTCTGGGTAGATGAATAGCGTGCGCATGCCGACCGGTCTCAAGCTGTGGGGAATGACGCTCTGGCCGAACGGTTTGGCGGGGCTGGCACGCAACCATCAGGGAAGGACCACTGGGGGCAGGGTGGCTGCCAAGACGTCCTGGCTGGGAATGGGGCTAGGGACCTAGCCAAATAAAAGGAAGCCATTGGCAAATCGTGGGCTCACCTTAGGTGGTTCGGTGAAGGTTTCGGTCTGGAGCCGGCCCCCTTCTGCTGTAATGGCTTGAACATTGCCCCAGTGACGCCATGGGTCCCGCGATCTATCTGCTTCTTGTTGCCGGTGGACTCACCGCCGCCGCCGCCCTCGCCTTTGTGGTGCGCAGCGCCAAGTTGATCTGAGCGGGTCTTGGTTGTGGTGGGGTGCTGCTCAGGCTTGTCGGCACCCCTAGCCCAGGTCCTGCTCCAGCCGCTGGGAACCGCGGCTGCGCAATTCCCACACCGCGATCACCAGTCCAATGGCGCCCAGGAGGGCGAAACAAGCCTGCAAGCCATAAGCCATGGTCAAGCTCGCGGCCAGGAGGCCGCTGAGGCCACCGCCGCCGAGGAAGGCCACCTGGGCGAGGCCGGCCATGCGGCCCCGCAGCACCTGGGGAGTGGCCACCTGGGTAATTAGGTTGGTGCCCGCCAACAGGCAGGCCGTGCCAGCCCCGATCAGGAAGGCCATGGCCAGGCTGGTGGGAACCATGGCGGCCGTGCCGGTGGCCGCTGCCATGCCCAGCTGGGCCACGGCGGTGATCAGGGCACTGGTGCCAAGCAGCAGGGCGGGTCTGCGGCAGAGCTGCTGGGAGCGCCGCTGCAAGATCACCCCACCACAGATGCTGCCCGCAGCCAGAACGCTGGTGAACAGGCCTAGGGCCAGGGGACTGGGGCCGAGCAGCTCATTGGCGATCAGGGGCGCCAGGCCCGGGTGGAAGAAGCCCACCAGGCAGGCCAGGGCGGTGAAACGCAGCACCTGGCGCAGGGCCGGGCCGCAGTCCCGCCAGGCCGTGGCCACGCTGGCCGCCTGGCCCCGCTGGCTGAGCTGCTCCCGTTCCCGGTGCGGTGCCATCAACCAGGTGAGGGCGGCGATCGGCAGCAGGTAACTGGCCGCATCAAGGCCGAGGGCTGCTACTGGGCCCAGGGCGGCGACCAGTAGGCCGCCAATCGGCGGGCCCACCAACTTGCCCACATTGAACACCACCGAAAAGCTGGTGAGATAGGGGCCCAGCTGGTCGGGCCCATCCACAAGCAGGGCGCAAAGCTTGTTGCGGGCGGTGAGTTCGTAGGCGCTGGCCAGGCCCACCCCCAGGGTGCTCAGTAACAGCAGGGCGATCTGGAGGGGCCCCTGGCTGATCGGGATCGCCACGGCCCCGAGCACGCCGGCGGCAAACAGGCCCCACTGGGCCCGAATCAACACCGTTTCACTGCCGAACCGGTCGGTGGCGACCCCGGCTGGCCCGCTCACCAGCAGGGTGGGCAGGCAGAGGGCGGCAAAATTCAGGGCCAGGATCAGGGGGTTGTGGCTGCCGTGCATCAACAGCCAGCCCTTGGCTGTGAGCCCGGCAAAGGAGCCGGCCGTGCTCAGGCCAGAGGCCACCAGGAAGGTGCTGCGCTGCTGGCGGATAAGTCGCTGGCGGATTCGCCCGAGGGCCTGGATCAAGTGCTCCCCTGGCGGGCGGCAAGGGCTTCGGCCACCATCGCCTGGGCCCCCACCACCACGCCCACCAGGTCGTAGGTGTCGGCGGCGGTGATGCGGACCGGAACCATGGTGCCGGGGGCGGCGCAAAGGCCGCCTTCGCCGGGCAGCACCCGCACTTCGCCATCCACTTCGGGGGCGTAGCGGGAGCAGCGGCCCAGCATCTCGCCGGTGGAGGGGTTTTCCTGCTCGATCAGCACATCCACAATCCGGCCCACCCAGGCAGCGTTGCGCTCGGCGGCGATCGGCTGTTGCAGGGCCATGAGGCGGTCCTTGCGTTCGGCGGCCACCTCGGCGCTCACCGGGTTGGGCAGCTCCGCCGCGGCGGTGCCCTCCTCGCTGGAGAAGGTGAACACGCCCACGTGGTCGAAGCGTTGTTCGGCCACAAAATCAAGCAGGTGCTGGAAGTGCTCCTCGGTTTCGCCCGGAAATCCCACAATGAAGGTGGTGCGCAGCACGGCCTCGGGCAGCTGCTCGCGGATGCGCTTGAGCAGGCTGCCGGTGACATCGGCTTGCCAGGGGCGGTTCATGGCCCGCAACACCTCGGGGTGGCTGTGTTGCAGCGGCAGATCCAGGTAGGGCAGCACATTGGCCACCTCCCGATAGGCGGCCAGCACCTCGGATGTGAGGCCGGTGGGATAGGCGTAGTGGACCCGGATCCAGGGGATCTCCACCGCGCCCAGGGCCCGCAGCAGCTCGGCCAGTTGCGGCTTGCCGTAGAGGTCGAGGCCGTAGTTGGTGGTGATCTGGCTGATCAACACCAGCTCCTTCACCCCCTGGGCCGCCAGTTGCTGGGCCTCGGCCACGACCGATTCGATCGTGCGCGAGCGCTGGTCGCCGCGCAGCTTGGGAATGATGCAGAAGGCGCAGCGGTAGTCGCAGCCTTCGGCCACCTTGAGGTAGGCCACTGCCTCGCTGGTGGTGCGGTAGCGGGGCAGGTGTTCATCGCCCACGAAGACGGGGGTGGCACTCACCTGGTGCACCCGCTCGCCCGCCTCGACCCGCTCCAGCACCGACACGATGTGCTGGTAATCGCCCGTGCCCACAATCGCCTTGGCTTCGGGCAGGGAATCAAGCAGTTCCTGCTGGAAGTGTTGGGCCAGGCATCCAGCAATGATGAGTTCCTTGCCCTGCTCCGCCAGCTCCACCAGGGTGCGCACCGACTCTTCGCGGGCCTCCTGGATGAAGCTGCAGGTGTTCACCACCACCACTGCTGCGTCGTTTTCATCGGCGCTCACGCCGTAGCCGGCCTCGGCCAACAGGCCGAGCATGTGCTCGGTGTCCACCCGATTTTTCTCGCAGCCCAGGTGGGCGAAAGCCACGGTGGCCTTGCGGGCTGGGGCTGCTGTGCTGACAGCGCTGGGCTGGCCTGGGGCGGGCATCGGGCTCATCGTCAGGGGGGCTCCAGGGGCTGGCAAAGGAGCCAATCTCCCACCCTAACCAGGGCCTTCGCTCGAATTTCAGCGTCCCCAACGCACCGATCGACCTGCGGCTGCGAGAATCGCCTCAGCAAAGTTCTCGCCTGTGACCTCCTCCAAACTGGGCAGTCGTCTCAGTTCCCGCCGTCGCAGCGATCCCGGCCTGCGCTGGGTGCGGGTCGTGATCGCCGTGCTGGCCACGGTTGGAGCGATCGATACCGGCGCGATCACCCTGAAGAAGTGGGGCCTGCTCGGCGCCCTCAGTTGCGGCAAGGAGGGCTTCTTCGGCTGCAACGGCTGCGAGAAGGTGCTCGCCAGCGCCTGGGGCTCGATCGCCGGCCAGCCCCTGGCCCTGTTTGGTTGCCTGGCCTACCTGGCGATCCTGTTAATGGCGGTGGTGCCCCTGGTGGTCCAGGGTGAGACCCGGGTCAGCCTCTCCCAGCGCAGCTGGTGGGGAATGGCCCTGCTCAGCACCGCCATGGCCGTGTTCAGCCTGGTGCTGGTGGGGGTGATGCTGTTTGGGCTGCAGGATTGCTGCCCCTTCTGCATCCTCTCGGCCCTGCTGAGCGTCTCGCTCATGGTCTTCAGCCTGGTGGGCGGCGACTGGGAGGACACGGGCACCCTGGTGTTCCGCACCGTGATCACGGCCCTGCTGGTGGGCGTCGTCGGCCTGGGCTGGGCCGCCTCCGCCAACCGGCCGGCGGCGATCACCGGCAAGGGCGTGCCGCCCGCGGTGCTGTCGGACAGCAATCCGGCCAAGCTGGCCCTAGCCGAACAGCTCACAGCCAGTGGCGCCGTCATGTATTCGGCCTACTGGTGTCCCCATTGCCACGAGCAAAAAGAACTGTTTGGCCGCCAGGCCACCGAGAAGCTCGAGGTGATCGAATGCGCTCCCGATGGCCGTAACAGCCAAAAGGCCCTCTGCGATACCAAGAAAATCGAGGGCTATCCCAGCTGGGAGATCAAGGGCGTGATCTCATCGGGCGTTAAACCCCTGGAGCAACTGGCCGATAAAAGCGGTTACACCGGCTCCCGCAGCTTCTAAGCCAGCTGGCTCGCTTCGTTTGGGCAGGGGGCCTGGTTGCCGATGGGTTCGGTGCAGATCCGCTGGCCCCGTTCTTGGCGGCTGTGACATTGCCAGAAGGGGGCCCGGGCCGGCGCATCCAGCCGGTAATGGCCGCCGCGGCTTTCCTGGCGGAACAGGGCTGCTTCCAGTAGGGATTCAGCCACCCTCAGTCGCTGCAGTAGGTCGTGGGCCGCTGCTAGGGCGTTCGCCCCGTCGGGTTCCAGGGCCTGGGCCCGCTCGCCCGGGCCGTGGTTCAGGCAGGGGCCCAGGCCAGGGGCGCTCTCCAGTTCGGCCCGCTGGCGGTGCACGCTTTGCAGGGCTGGCGTCAGGTCGCTGCGGCAACGCTCCACCCCCGCCACTCGCCAGCAGGTGAGTCTCAGCTCCTGGTTGGCCCGGGCCAAGGCTTCGGGGCTGAAGGCGAGGGGGGCGCCGGCCGGGCCCGGGGTTGGCATGGCCCGGGGCTCCTGGGCCGCTGGCGGCTGCTTGGGACCCTCTCCCAGCTGGATCGAGCCCAGTTGGCGGGCGAACACCAGGCATTCCATCAAGGAATTACTCGCCAGCCGGTTGGCGCCATGCACGCCGGTGCTGGCCACCTCGCCCACGGCATAGAGGCCGGGAATTGAGGTGGCCGCCTGCAGGTCGGTGCGGATGCCGCCCATCCAGTAGTGGGCGGCCGGAGCCACCGGGATCGGTGTGGTTGTGGGTTCCAGGCCCAGTTCGCGGCAGCGGCCCAGGATCGTGGGAAATTGCTTCTCCAGCCGCTCCGTGCCCACGGGCCGCAGGTCGAGCCAGAGATGATCCACCTGCCGTTCCCGCATGCGCCGCACCAGGGCGCGGCTGACGGCATCGCGGGGGGCCAGGTCACCGCCCGCCAACTGGGCCACCGGGCTGGCCCCATCGGCATCTATTAATCGGGCCCCTTCGCCGCGCACGGCTTCCGAGATCAGGAAATGGGGAGCCCCCGGCAGCATCAGGGCCGTGGGGTGGAATTGCACAAATTCCAGATCGCGAATCAGGGCCCCGGCCCGGGCCGCCATGGCGACGCCATCGCCGCTGGCCTGGGCCGGGTTGGTGGTGTTGGCAAACAGGTGGCCGCCTCCACCCGTGGCCAGCACCACGGCCCGGGCCGCCAGCCAGCGCACCTGCCCCTGGTCGAGCACTTGCAGGCCGCAGCAGCGGCCGCCTTCTAGCCAGAGTTGCAGGGCCGTGCTGGCCAAGCGTCGCTCCAGGCCTGGGCGACGTAACACCTCCCGTTCCAGGGCATCGACCAGGGCTCCGCCGGTGCGGTCTTGGGCGTGGAGCACGCGCCGGTGGCTGTGGGCCGCCTCCAGGGTGGTGCTGAGGCCATCGCCGTTGCGATCAAAGGCCATCTCGAGCTGCAGCAGCCGCTCCACACAGGCCGGGGCCTGGTGCACCAGCAGCGCCACGGCAGCTGGATCGCAGAGGCCGGCGCCGGCCTTGAGGGTGTCCTCGATGTGGCTCGCAAAGCTGTCTTCGGGGCGGGTCACGGCGGCAATGCCACCCTGGGCCCATCGGCTGGCGGAGCGGGGCGCCCGTTCCTTGCTTAGCAACAGGATGCTCAGGCCCTTGGGCAGTTCCAGGCAGGCCATCAGGCCGGCGGCCCCGCCTCCCACCACCACCACATCCCAGCTGGAGTGCAGGGGGCCATCGACCGGACGCTCAGCCATCAAGTGCCAGGGAGCAATAAAAAAAGCCGCCGGCCTGATGGCCCGACGGCTTGCACCATCTGGTCAGTTTAGGGCTCAGCGGTAAACACCGTCGTTGATGCGATCAAAGCCTTCGTTGAGGGCAATTGAGGGCTGGGTGACGGTGAAATTAGACTTGTATTTCTCAAACAGTTCCTTCTGACGCTCGCTCAAATCGAGCTGGAGCACATCATCCACACTGTCGTAGGGGCCGCCAAGGACGATCTTGCCGGCCAGGGTCGGGTACATGCCTGGATACACCTGAAAGCGGCGCACTGAGCAGTTGTTGAGGTCGATTTTGTCGCCGCTCTCGGCGATCTTGTCGTCGACAAGGTTGCGCAGTTCGGCCGCTTGCACGCTTGGGGCCATCACCAGGCCTAGCAGCAGGCCGGCCAGAAGCACGCCACCCATGAGCCATGAAACCAGGCGTTTCATCGAAAACTCCGTTTGATGAGAAACCACACGCTGCCCAGAGCCAGCTGGTGCAACCTACAGCCGAAGGTCGGCTAATCCGCTGACCGAGCCCCAGGCTTTTGCAGTTCTTCAGATGGCGGCCTGGGGCAGGGCCTCAGATCAATCCACTCAGTCGTGGTGCGGCCAGGGCCGCCGCCAGGAACAGGCCATCGACGCAGAGGGTGGTGGCCAGGGCCGAGGCAGCTAGGCGCCAGGCGGGATCTGGATGGCTCCAATAATGGCGGCAGAGGCCGATCAGGCCGCAGGCTGCCAGGCCGACAACCGCCAGCGGTAGGGGCTCCAGAACGCCGAGGGCTGCTTGGTGCAGCAAGGGTGCCGCCTGGTCCAGGGGCGCCAGCAGCACCTCCCGCCAATGGGTCATCACCCCGGTGATCGCCATCACCCCGTCGGTGCAGGCGGTGCCCAGGAGCGAGGCGAGGTAGAAGCTGGCGGCCAGGCGCCAGCGGCCCTTGAGGCCCGCCAGGGCCAGGGGCAGGGCAAAGGCCTCGATCGGCAGGTGCCAGAGGGGGTGGAGCCGGCACCAGCCCCAGAACAGGCACCCCCCCAGCCAGCTGCCGCTAAAGCCCACCAGCAGGGCGCCGGCCGTGGACCAGCCTTGGTGCCGGCGCTGCTCCAGCAGCACCCCAACCAGCACGAGGAGCAGGGTGAAAACGGCAGCGCTGAAGGGGGCGAGCCGCACCCAGGGGGCCTGCAGGAATACGGGTAGGGCCACGAGCAGGGCGCCGGCCGCGGTGAGCAGGTCCAGTCGGGAGGTGGCTGTTGTTAGGTCAGCACTGGCGGGCGCGAGGGGGGCGATCGGTGCGCCGAGCCGTCCATTCAAGGGACGCCCAGCGGGATCCACCAGGGCAACGCCCAGCGATTCGCTAACAAGGATGGGCTGGGCCCCGACCACCGGTTGTGAAGAAAGGTATCCAACCTTAAGGGACGCGCCCGCCCTCAATGGCTGGCCAGCGGCCCCTGGCCGCCATAGGGTCGGCGCCATTGTTTCCGCCGCAGCCTCCATGCCCCCGCTGGAACCCGCCCCAACCCTGGGGTTGTTTGAGGCTTGCTGGCACTACCTGGTGCTGGGCGTCGTTCAGGGGCTCACCGAATTTCTGCCGATCAGCAGCACGGCCCATCTCAAGGTGGTGCCCGTGGTGCTGGGCTGGGGCGATCCCGGGGTGGCGGTCACGGCCGTGATCCAGCTCGGCAGCATCGTCGCCGTGATTGCCTTCTTCCGCCAAGACCTCCTTGAGGTGTTCAGGGGCATGGCCCAGGCGCTCCGCCAGGGCGACTGGCAGACGCCGCCGGCCCGCCTGGGCGTTGCGGTAGCCCTGGGCACCTTGCCGATCGTGGTGGCGGGCTTGGCCGTGAAGCTCTTTGTTCCCGATTTCGACCATTCGCCCCTGCGCAGCCTCCACTCGATCGGGGCGGTGTCGATCGGGATGGCGATCCTGTTGGGCCTGGCCGAACAACTGGGCCGGCGCCGACGTGTTCTGGGCGACGTTCAGGTGCGCGATGGCCTGTTGGTGGGCCTGGCCCAGGCCCTGGCCCTGGTCCCTGGCGTCTCCCGCTCCGGCAGCACCCTCACCGCTGCCCTCTTCGATGGCTGGCGCCGGGCCGATGCCGCCCGCTTTTCGTTTCTGCTCGGGATTCCGTCGATCACCCTGGCTGGGCTGGTCGAAATGAAATCGGCCTTTGCCGAGCCGATTGCCGGCGGGGCGATCCCCCTGCTGGTGGGCATCGTCACGGCGGCGCTGGTGTCCTGGCTGGCGATCGCCTGGTTGCTGCGCTTCCTGCAAAGCAACAGCACCTGGTGGTTTGTCGGCTACCGCCTCCTGTTTGGCCTGTCCCTACTCCTGTTCGCCGGCCGGCTTGGCGCCGCCGCCAGCTGAGTTCCTGGTCTGCCCAGGCCCCCCCCCGCTCCAAGCAGCCCGGCCGCGGCGCAGACTGGGCTCAGCTTGTCAGTGGTGGAACGGCCCGTGTGGAAGGAGCCCTCGGCGGGTGTGAACCTGGCTGATCAATCAGGCGAAGCGCGCCTGCCCCAGCCCGCCGTAGTCGACACGGTTGAACCGGGTTCGATCGGCGAGGAGCTGGGCTTCCAGCCGGGCGACAAGCTGCTCAGCATTAACGGGGTGCGGCCCCGGGACCTGATTGACCTGCAGTGGCTAGTTGGGGTTGAGGAGCTGCGCCTGGAGGTGGAGGATCCCGATGGAACCCTGCACGAAGTGGAGTTGGAAAAGGAGGCCGATGAGGGCCTGGGCCTGGGCTTTAGCGAGGCCCTGTTCGATGGCCTGCGCCAATGCAATAACCATTGCGCCTTCTGCTTCATCGACCAGCAACCCCCCGGCCATCGCAGCAGCCTTTACCTCAAGGACGACGACTACCGACTCAGCTTTCTCTACGGCTCCTACCTCACCCTCACCAACTTGATGGCGGCCGATTGGCAGCGGATCGAGGAGCAACGGCTCTCGCCCCTGTTTGTGTCCGTCCATGCCACCGATCCGGCGCTGCGCAGCCAGTTGCTGGTTAACCCCCGGGCTGGCTTGCTGCTGGAGCAACTCGCCTGGTTTGCTGAGCGCCAGTTGCAGATCCACGCCCAGGTGGTGGTGTGCCCTGGCCTCAACGATGGGGCGGCCTTGGAGCGCACCCTCGCCGATTTGGCGGGATTTGCTGGTGGCGATTGGCCGGCCGTGCTTTCGGCGGCGGTGGTCCCCGTTGGCCTTACCCGCTTTCGACCGCCAGAAGATGGCCTGGTGCCGGTGGATCGGGCCTGTGCCCGCCGGGTGATTGCCCAGGTGGAGCCCCTGCAGCAGCAGTTTCTCCAAAACTTCGGCAGCCGCTTTGCCTGGCTGTCGGATGAGTGGTATTTGATGGCGGGCCTGGCCCTGCCGTCCCGCGCCAGCTATGAGCAGTTGCCCCAGCAGGAAAACGGCGTTGGCAGCATCCGCGCTTTCCTCGAGGCGATGGAGCAGGCCACGACACACTTACCAGTCGCCCTGGCCCAGCCCCGGCGGGTCAGCTGGGTGGTGGGCCAGCTGGTGGCCGAAGCCCTTCAGCCGGCGGTGGAGCGGCTCAATCGGGTGATTGGCCTGGAGCTGCTGCTCCATGGTCTGCCGAGTCCCTACTGGGGCCAGGACCAGGTGGTGACCGGCCTGCTCACGGGCCAGGACCTGATTGATGGCCTGGCGGGAAAGGATCTGGGTGAGGAATTGCTGCTGCCGGCGGTGGTGTTGCGCCAGGGGGAGCCGGTGTTCCTGGACGATCTGACCCTGGAGATGGTCAGCCAAGCCCTGCCCGTGCCGCTGCGGCTGGTGCAAGGGGCAGATGAGATCGTGGCCGCCTGCCTGGTGCCAGAGGCTGTTGTTCCCTAGGCTTAGCGCACGCGACTTATTGGGTAAGGCTCTGGTGGCTCCTCGATTGACTTCCTGGTTGGCCCTGCTGGGCGCCGGGTTCCTTCCCTTGGCAGCCGTACCTGGCCTGGCAGCTGTGCCAGTCCCAGCCAGTAGCGGCCAGGGTGCAGCAGCTGCGCCCCTTTCGCCCACGGCCCGCCTCGATCCAGCTCCCCAGCCGTTGCCCCTGGCCACCCAGGTGAAGGGAACTCGGCCCAAATCCAATCCTTCAGTGCTGGCACCAGCCGCCACCCAGCTCGAACCCGATCTGTTGCGCCTGAGCTCGCCGCCCAGCCTGGCCCTGCCCACCAGCCCGGATCAGGTCAGCATCCGGGCCCTGCGGCCCCTGGGCCTGGCAGAGGTGGAGAACCTGGCTGAGGTCAACAACCCCAACCTCAAAGCCATTGCCTCCCAGGTGGATCAGGCCAAATCCAACCTACGGGCCCAGATTTCGGCTTGGTATCCAACGTTGAGCATGTCAGCGTCTAGTTTTCCGAGCTTTACTAATAGCGAATCCTATACAAGTTTGCCGGATGGAACTTTTAATAGCGGTACCACTGGCGTGAATCAAATCAGCGCAAGGGGCATTACGGCAGGTTTGTCGGTTAATTGGGCTTTAATCAATCCCCAACGGGTGCCCCAAATTGCCTCCGCCCGCGATCAATTCGAGCAGGCCAAGAATCAATATCTGATCGCCCTACGGGAGCTGCGGTTGCAGGCCGCCCAGGCCTATTTCCAGTTACAACTCGCCGATGATCAGGTGCGGATTGGCCAGGAGTCGGTGCGGGCCTCCTTGGTGAGTTTGCGCGATGCCCGGGCCC
>JAEMQZ010000026.1:22492-24404 GCA_016463595.1 Synechococcales cyanobacterium SupBloom_Metag_052
ATTGGCCAGGAGTCGGTGCGGGCCTCCTTGGTGAGTTTGCGCGATGCCCGGGCCCGCTTCCAGGCGGGTGTGGCCACCAAGCTGGAAGTGCTGCAGGCCGAAACCCAGCTGGGTCGCGATGAGCAGCTGCTCACCAATTCGATCGCCAGCCAAAGCATCGCCCGCCGCAGCCTGGCCCGCCTGCTGGACCTGCCCCAAACAATCACGCCCACTGCCAAGGAACCCCTGCGGGTGCTTGGGGTGTGGACCCCTTCGCTGCAGGAAAGCATCGTGGCGGCCTATGCCTTCCGCGAAGAGCTATCCAATGCAATCTTGGATATTTCCGTTGCGAATAGTAATTCTAATGCGGCCCGGGGTGCGGTCCAGCCTTTCTTGAATATTTTCGAAACCCTTACGGCCTCACGTAACTCTGGAGGCACGATTTCATCCTTCTCTCCTACTTTGTCAACCTATGGAGATGGTTCCTTTAATTACAGCGTGAGTAACAGTGTTGGCCTTGGCCTGACTTGGTCCATCTTCGATGGCGGCAAGGCCATGGCCCAGTCCCGTCAATTCAAGCAAAAGGCGGCGGAGAATGCCTTCAAATTCGCTGACCAGCGCGACACCATCCGCTTCCAGGTGGAGCAGAGCTTCTACCAGCTGCGCCAGCACAACCGCGACATCCAGACCACGTCCCGCGAAGTGATCTCGGCCCGGGAATCCCTGCGCTTGGCTCGCCTCCGCTACCAGGCCGGCGTCACCACCCAGCGGGAAGTGGTCGATACCCAGCGGGACCTCACCCAGGCGGAAGTGGCCTATGCCACGGCCCTGGCCAACTACAACACCAGCCTGGCGGAGCTGCGGCGCCGCACAGGACTTGACCAGGTGGCGGTTTGTCAGCCTCCGAAGCTGCCCGCCCAGAAACCAGATACCGGTATCAAGGTGCCCGTGCCACCCGAGCCGCTTCAGCCCGCTTGCCAAGCCAACCTGCGCCGTTTGGGCCAATCGTGATCCAAAAGACCGGTCTCTCCCCTCTCTTTCTCCTAGGGCCGCTGCTGGTTGGCCGCCTTTGTTCCCCTTCTCGAGCCTGACCGTTGTTGCCTCAGGACCTAGCCCTAGAGCGGCTGAATGCCTTGATCGATCGGGTGGCAGAGCGCCAACGGCTTGATTTCGGCCAGCTGGAGTCGGAGTCCAAGGCGGACGGCAGCTTGATCACCGCCTGTGATCGCTGGAGCGACGCCACCCTGGTGGCTGGCCTGGCGGAGATCTTCCCGGGTGAAGGAGTGCTCAGTGAGGAGGGGGATCAGTCGGTGCCGGCTAGCTCCGCCTACTGGGTGGTGGATCCCCTCGATGGCACCACCAACTTCGCGGCCGGCATCCCGTTTTGGGCCATTTCGATCGCCCGCTTTGAGCAGGGGGTGCCCGTGCTGGCCGTGCTGGATGTGCCGCCCCTGCGCCAACGGCTGGTGGCGATTCGCGGCCAGGGGGCCTGGCGCAATGGCAAACCGATCGCCCAGCCCTCGGCCCGCAACCAGGTGGCCGGCTGCGCTTCGCTCTGTAGCCGCTCAATCGGGGTGCTGCAGAAGTTGCCCCAGCGGCGGTTCCCGGGCAAAATCCGGCTGCTGGGGGTGGCCAGCCTCAATCTGGTGAGCGTGGCCATGGGCCAGACCGTGGCGGCCCTAGAGGCAACCCCGAAAATCTGGGATCTGGCCGCCGCCTGGTTGTTCCTCAGCGAATTGGGCTGCCCGTTGCGCTGGTTGCTGCGCGACCCGGCCCTGCTCGAGCCGGGCACCAACCTGACCAGCACCGATTACCCCGTGCTGGCGGCCCGAAACGAGGCCACCCTGGCCCGGTTCCTGCCCTGGGGTGAGGCCCTGGTCGCCCCCGACTGCGCCCTGGAGGGCTTCATCCAACAGAGCGAACCGCCCCTGCC
>JAEMQZ010000092.1 GCA_016463595.1 Synechococcales cyanobacterium SupBloom_Metag_052
CGATCTCGGCGGTGCGCTCACTCACCGACACCAACATGATATTCATGATGCCGATTCCGCCCACCAACAGGGAGATCGAGCCGATCGCCGCCAGCATCAAGGTCAGACCGCCGGTGATCGTGCCCACGATTGAGAGGGCATCTTTCTGGGAGCGCACGGCAAAGTCGTCATCACGCAGGATGTTATGGCGCTGGCGTAGCAGGTTACTGATCTGGAACTTGGCGGCGCCAGTGCTGTTGTCATCGCGCGCTTCAACGCTGATGAAGCTGAGGCTGACCCCGTAGGTGGGATCTCGGCCGCTCAGCTTGCTGATCATTGTGGTGATCGGGATGTAAGCGTTTTCGTCCTGGTTGGAGCCAAACACGGCCCCCTTCGGTGCCATCACCCCAATCACCGTGAAGGCCTGGTCGCGGATGCGCAGGCTGCGGCCGAGGGCCGAGCCGACCGGCATCAGTTTCGTGCGCAGATCCGGGCCGATCACCACCACATTGCGGGCCGATTCGAGATCCTGCTCGCTCAGAAAGCGTCCTTGGGCTACCTCAAAGCGGCGCACTGGCAGAAAATCGGGCGTGATGCCTGAAACGGAACTGCTGGAACTGCGGGCCCCCGCCTGCACCACCTCATTAAGGGTGATCTGGGGGACAACCCGGCGCACGCTTGGCACCTGCTCGGCGATGGCCTTGGAGTCTTCCAACACCAGAGTTTTAGGGAAATCAATCCCCTGGCGTCGGGTGTCGTTGTTGCCAGGCACCACGAACAGCACGTTGGCGCCCAGGGTGTTGAGTTGGCCCTCGGCCAGGTTCTGAGCTCCTTTGCCGATCCCCACCAGGGTGATCACCGAGGCGTTGCCGATGACGATGCCCAGCATGGTCAACAGGCTGCGCAGCCTATTGGCCTTCAAGGTGGTGAGCGCCATCGCCACCGTTTCGCCCAGGGGCAACTTTGAGGCCATCGATCGGGGAGGCTGGGGGGGGATTGTTCTCCGTTACCACCATGGCTGGCGGCAGGGGTCTATCGCTGGTCCGCGCCCAACCGTATGCCCTTGACCTGGCGGAGCTGGCTGGGGATAGGCCAGGTTTAAGCCGCCTAGGCGACGATTCCGACCTTGATCAGGTCGGTGGAGCCACTGACGCCACTGAGGGTGCCAGCGGTCTCAACCACCAGATCGCCGCTGCGGAGCATGCCCATGGAGCGGGCCACATCCATGGCCACTGCGAAGGTGCCGTCATCGTCGGCCTGCTCGGCAACGACCAGGGGGCTGACGCCCCAAACCAATTGCAACTGGCGGGCGACGGTCCCATCGCTTGTGACGGCCAGGATCGGGGTAGACGGCCGGAACTTGCTGACGTTGCGGGCCGTGGCACCGCTTTTGGTGAGGGTGAAAATCGCAGCTGCTTCCAGTTGGCGGGCAATCGTGCTCACCGCCTGGCTGATGGCGTTGGGGATGGTGGAGGCCATGCGGCTGTCCACCGAGCGCATGGGGTAATCACGCTCGATGCGGCGGGCGATCGTGCTCATCGTCGCCACGGCCTCCACCGGGTAATCGCCCACGGCGGTTTCGTTGGAAAGCATCACCGCATCGGTGCCATCAAGGATGGCGTTGGCCACATCGCTGACCTCAGCCCGGGTGGGCCGGGGGCAGGAGGCCATCGAATCCAGCATCTGGGTGGCCGTGATGATCGGAATGCCAAGGCTGTTTGCCTTGCGAATGAGTTCCTTTTGCAGCAGCGGCACTTCTTCGGCCGGCATCTCCACGCCGAGGTCGCCCCGGGCCACCATCACGCCATCGCAGAGGGGCAGGATCGCGTCGATTTGCTCGATGGCCTCGAATTTCTCGATTTTGGCTACCACCGGGGTGTTGTGGCCATGGCTCTTAATCAGGGCTTTGATCTCCTCCATGTCGGAGGGATTGCGCACAAAGCTGAGGGCAACCCAATCGACGTCATGGGCCAGGCCGAAGATCAGGTCTTCCCGGTCCTTGTCGGTGAGGGCCCGGATCGAGAGCTGCACATCGGGGAAATTCACCCCCTTGTTGTTGGAGAGCACCCCCCCCACGGTGACGCGACAGTGCAGGGTCTGCTCAACCGTGTCGACCGATTCGACCACCATCTCAACCCGCCCGTCATCGAGCAGGATGCGGCTGCCGGGGGTCACCTCCTGGGCCAGGTTGTTGTAGGTGACCGTGGCAATGGTCTTGTTGCAGCTCACCTCCCGGGCGGTGAGGGCAAAGGGGTCACCATTGGCCAGGGTGATCGGCCCCTCGGCAAAGCGACCTAGGCGGATCTTGGGGCCTTGGAGGTCTTGAAGGATGCCGATGTGGGTGCCCAGCTCCTTGGCCACGGCCCGGATTGTTTCGATGCGGGCGGCGTGCTCGGCGTGGTCGCCGTGGGAAAAATTCAGGCGGAAGGTGGTGGCACCAGCCAGCACCAACTCACGCAACCGTTCGGGTGATTCGGTGGCGGGGCCGATGGTGGCCACGATCTTGGTGCGACGCGTCAGATCGGGGAGGGCCATTGGCGGGGCCAAAGTCAAGTCGGAAACTACCATCCAGCACCTCCACCCCGGCCCCGCCATGGACCTCAACCAGTACCAGCAGGGGGCCAGGGCCACGGCCCGCTACCCCCAGGTGGGTGCCAACCCCATCTATCCGACCCTGGGACTCTGCGGTGAGGCAGGCGAGGTGGCCGACAAGGTCAAAAAGGTGATTCGCGACGACAACGGCGTTTTCAGTGATCCGGTGCGCGAAAGCCTCAAGCTGGAACTTGGCGATGTGCTCTGGTATGTCGCCCAGCTGGCCAGTGAACTGGGTTTTGACCTCGACACGATTGCCCGCGCCAATTTGGAGAAGCTGGCCAGCCGCGCCGCCCGTAACGTGATCGCAGGCAGTGGTGATCAGCGGTGAGTCAGGAGGCGCAGCGGTTTTCCAGGATTTGGCTGAAGTCGAGCACTGCCCTAGGCCGGCGGTTGCTGGAGTTGCCCCTGCGGGCCGCCTTGGGGTTGGCCGCTGCCGTGCTGTTCGCGATGGTTCTGTTGCCCGGCGCTGCCTGGGCCAGCGACCTGGTGGTGCGGGAGATCCGGCTTGAGCCCTGCCCCGAAGCCGATGTGGGTGCCCAGCCGGAGCAGAAGCGGCCTAGCGGAGCCAGTTGCTACGCCCTGCGGGGCGAGGTGGTCAACCCCGGCAAGCGGCCGGTGGTGGATACCGATGTGTTCGCCCAGATCCTCGATTCCAGCGGCGAGCCCGTGCTCCAGAACCGCTCGCGGGTGGGCTCGATTGGGGATATTCCGCCGGGGGTTTCCGCCTTTGCCCTGCGCCTGTCCGTGCCGGCAGGCACGCCAGGACCGTTGCAGGTGAGCCACGCCAAGGCCAAGGGATTCAGTGCTCCGGTGCGCTCCCGGGCCAGCGAAGACGATGAACTGTTGCCCCTAGAGCAGGCCCTGGTGGCGAACTGAGTTCCCAGCGCCGAAGCAGGCGCCAACAACGGCAGGATCTATACGCCGTAGCCGCTGCCCATCAGGCTCATGCTCAGGCTGCCGAGCAGTTGTTGGGCCAGGTTCAGGGCGAGGAAGGCCACAATCGCCGAGAGATCCAGGCCCCCCAGGGGCGGGATCAGCCCGCGGAAGGCATTGAGATAGGGGTCGGTGATTGAGCTGACGGTGGAGAGCACGGGGTTGCTCCAATCCAGGTTGGGGAACCAAGTCAGCAGGACCCGCACCAGCAGGATCAGCGAATAGATCGACAGGGTGCGGACCAGAACGCTTAGCAACAGGCTCACGGCATCCATGGCGACAAGGGGCGGCTGAACAATGGATCAACTCTATGCACCCAGCCCTGGCTCTTCCAATGCCAAGTCGCCAGGGCCCGCCGCTTCGCTAGCGGCACCCGTTGCTTTGGTTTTCGCCCGATGGGCCGCCGTACCCCGGGGGCTGGGGGGCCGGGCCGGGCCGGCCACGGTGGTGACGGCAAAGGTGCGATGGAACTTTTCGCTCAGGCTCAGCCAGAAGGAGCGGCCCTCGCTTTGGCGCTTGCGTTCGATGAAGTTCTGGGCCAGCAACTCCTTGATGTGGTCGTAGGCGCCGGAGCCGCGCAGCTCCACCAGATCCGACTGCAGGATCCTTTTTTTCAGGGCGATCGTGGCCAGGGTGCGCAGGGCGGCGGTGGAGAGGTCCACCGGCAGCAGGCTTTGGACCAAATCGCCCAGGCTCTCGCGCAGCTGCAGGCTGTAGCGCTGGCCCTCCTGGCGGATTTCCAGGGCCGTGTCCCGGTGGGCGTAGTCGGCCATCAGGGTGATCAGGGCCAATTCGGCCTCCTCCCTGGGGACCACCGCGATCTCCGCCAGGGTCCCCAGGGTGAGGGGCTTGCCCTTCAGATAAAGAATGGCCTCCAGCCTGGCCGGCAGGGATAGCTGCCGGGGGGGCGGCAGCGGCGATGGAGCTGCCAAAACGACTTCAGGCAAGGGCCCAGATTCGTCGCTCTCAAGCGGCGCAGGCCCCTTAAAGGAGGGTTCAGGGCTGGGCATCAGTGGCTCCAGCGCAGGGATGGGCGCAAGCTATCCCACTGGCCCTGCTGGGACCAGCGCCTGCAGGGTGGTCTGGCGATCGCCGAGGAACAGGGCATAGGCGGGATTAGCGGTTTCATCCCAGTAGCGGTAGGCCAGGCTCGCCAGGAACCCCTGCCATTGCTCCTGTTCCGCCGGGGGCACCTGCACCCCCACCACGATGCGCCCGACGTCGGCGCCGTGGTTGCGGTAGTGAAAAATGCTGATATTCCAGCTGGCCTGCAGGCTGTTCACAAAGGCCATTAGGGCGCCGGGCCGCTCCGGAAATTCGAAGCGATAGAGCAGTTCCTGGCCGAGCACTAGGGCCGAGCCGGCGCTCGCCGGTAGGCGGCCGCCCACCATGTGGCGCAGGTGCAGCTTGGCTAGTTCGTTGCCACTGAGGTCGAGGCAGCCAAAGCCCGCCCGCTCCAGGCTGGACACCAGGTCCGCCGTGTCGGCGGGCCCCTGGGTTTGCACTCCCACAAAGATGTGGGCCAGCCGCGGATCAGCTAGCCGGTAACTGAATTCGGTGAGGCTGCGCTGGCCCAGCAGGCTGCAGAACCGGCGCAGGCTGCCCGGCTGCTCGGGAATCTCCACCGCCAACATCGCTTCGCGCTGTTCGCCCAGCTCGGCCCGTTCGGCCACAAAGCGCAGTCGCTCGAAATTCATGTTGGCGCCGCAGGCCACCGCCACCAGGGTTTGGTCCCGCAGACCTCGCTGCTCGATGTCGGCCTTCATGCCGGCCACGGCCAGGGCGCCGGCGGGCTCGAGGATCGAGCGGGTGTCTTCAAACACGTCCTTGATCGCCGCGCAGATGGCGTCGGTGTCGACCGTGACCATGGCATCGACATGGCGCTGGGCTAGGGCAAAGGTCTGCTCGCCAACCTCCCGGACGGCCACACCATCGGCGAACAGACCCACGGTCTCTAGTCGCACCCGCTGGCCGGCGGCCAGGGAGCGGGTCATGGCATCGGCATCGCTGGGTTCCACCCCCACAATGCGCACCTGGGGCCAGAGGCTTTTGACATAGGTGGCGATGCCGGCGATCAGGCCGCCGCCGCCGACCGCCACATAGATGACATCGGGCGGATCCGAGCACTGGCGCAGGATCTCCAGGCCGATCGTGCCTTGGCCAGCGATCACGTCGGGATCATCAAAGGGATGGATGAAGCTGAGGCCTCGCTCCAGCTCCAGCCGGCGGGCTTCGCCATAGGCGGCGTCGTAGGTGTCGCCATGGAGCAGCACCTCGGCCCCTCGAGAGGCCACGGCCCGCACCTTCATCTCCGGGGTGGTGACGGGCATCACAATCACCGCCTTGCACCCCAGCCGCTGGGCGGCCAGGGCTACCCCCTGGGCATGGTTGCCGGCGCTGGCGGCGATCACGCCCCGTTCGAGTTCCGCGGCGTTGAGGCCGGCCATCTTGTTGTATGCGCCGCGCAACTTGAAGCTGAACACCGGCTGCAGGTCTTCTCGCTTGAGCAAGACCCGGTTGTCAAGCCGCCGGGACAGGTTCGGCGCCGGATCCAGGGGCGATTCGATCGCCACGTCGTAGACCCGGGCCCGCAGGATCCGCTGCAGCATGTCGCCGCAGGGCTCCACCGCCCCGGCGAGGTGACTGGC
>JAEMQZ010000093.1 GCA_016463595.1 Synechococcales cyanobacterium SupBloom_Metag_052
GAGAAGCCATTGGAAGAGAAGCCAGTGGTGACCCAACCTGCCGTCACCAAGCCCGTCGTGGCCCAGCCAGTGGTGGCAAAACCAGTGGTGGAGAAGCCGGCCGTGCCAGTGGCCCAAGCCGTCCAACCGGAACCGAAACCAGCGGTGAACGCCGTGGTCACCGCCAAGGCGGATCCGACCCCCAAACCGGCCAAAACAGAAACGGCCTCCGCCAAACCGGCCAAGCCCGATTGGCGCAGCTTCGGTCCTTTGCAGGTGGACTGGGCCAACTGGCAACCGATGGGCGGCAGCTTTGTGGCCCCGGGTCTCAATGCCACCGGCCAATCGTTTTATCTGGCCGTGAATTGCAGCGCCAAGCGCATCAATGCCACCGGCCCCTCGGGCGCCTGGAAAACCTGGGACCTACCCGGCACCGACTACGAGCAACAGCTGGTGAAGGACCTTTGCCGGGACAAGGGCGCCTGATCTTGGGTTGCTGGGTTCTGGAGCCGCCTTCAGGCCACCCAGCGCAGGGGCCAGGGTTGGCGCAGGTAGCGGATGCCGGCGGGCTTGAGCCAAAGCCGCTGGCTGCCGTCATCGCTTTCGCTGAGTAGGTCTTCCTGCACCAGGCGCCGCACCAACCAACGCCAGCGCTCCTCCCCCTCGCCTTCGGCCCCGGCCAGCTCCTCACCCAGGCTGCGCAGCACCACGCCACTGCGCTGCTCCAGGCTGGACAGCAGCCGCGACACCAGGGCTGACCAGTCCTCCAAGGGCAGGGCGCCCAGGCAGCGATCGCAGCGACCGCAGGGGGGCACCAGCTCGCCCACCACCAGCAGCAGGGCCTGCTCGCGGCAGCCATCGCCCTCGGCCACGGCCTCCATGCGCCGCAACTTTTGCTGGGCCAGCTCCAGCCGCAGGGCCTCGGGCCCCAGGCGCTGCGCCGGCGTCAGCTCCCCCCATTGGGGGCCGCCGGAGCGGATCGCCCAGCCCAAGGACGTGCGGTCTTCCGGGTCGAACAACACCAGGCAGCGGGCCGGCAGGCCATCGCGCCCGGCCCGGCCCGATTCCTGCAGGTAGCCCTCGGCGCTGGCGGGCAGGTCCAGGTGCAACACCAGGCCCACATCGGGCCGGTCCACGCCCATGCCAAAGGCCACGGTGGCCACGAGCACGGGCGTTGGATGGTCCTGGAAATGGGCCAGGGCCAGGCTGCGGCTCTCCGGATCCATGCCGGCGTGATAGGCGATCGCCTCGACGCCAGCACTGCCTAGGCGGGCCGCCCAGCTCTCCACCGAGCGGCGGGTGCGGGCGTAGATCAACACGGCCCCCCGGGCCTCGGCCAGCGCCGCCAGCACGTCGGGCAGGGGATCGGCCGGTCGGCGGCGCATGACGTACGAGAGGTTGTCGCGCCGGGCCGAATGCACCTGGAAGAGGGGCCGGCGCAGCTGCAGCATGCGGATCAGGTCGGCCCGCACCCGCGGCGCCGCCGTGGCACTGAGGGCCACCAGGGGCACCCCGGGACAGAGGCTGCGCAGCTCGCCGAGGCGGCGGTAATGGGGCCGGAAATCGTGGCCCCAGGCGCTGATGCAGTGGGCCTCATCCACGGCCAGCCCCACCAGGTGGCCCTGGTCCTGGATCTCCTCCAGCAAGCGGCGGGTCGCCTCCCCCTGCAGGCGCTCGGGGGCCAAATAGAGCAGGCGTAGCCGGTTGTCGCGCAACCGCCCCATCAGCTGGCGGCGACTGCCCGGATCGAGGCCGCCGTGGAGACAGGCCGCCTGGATGCCGCGGCGCTGCAGGTGCAACACCTGGTCCTCCATTAGGGCCACCAGGGGCGACACCACCAGCATCAGCCCCTGGCGCACCAGGGCCGGCAGCTGATAGCAAAGCGACTTGCCGGCGCCGGTAGGCAACACCGCCAGGCAATCGCGCCCCTGCAGTAACGCTTCCACCACGGCCCGTTGCCCCGGCCGAAACTCCGTCCAGCCGAAATGGCGCTCCAGGGCCTGGAGCAGGGGATCGGGCTGGGGCATCGGGCCCGGCAGGCCCAGGCCGATCTGGGGCGGAGCCGACGGCAGCAACTCCACGATCCCCCACCCCTAGAGAGAACTGACCCTAACCGGCACTAAATGTGGTGGGGAGGGGGGGCGCTTCCAGTTGGTCGGGCGCCTCCTCCACAAGCTGCAGCCGCACCCGCTTGCCCCCGGCCAGCTCGCCCAGGGACACCCGCATGGTGCTACCGCTCAGGCTTTGCAAAGCATTGAGCAGCTCCTGCAGGTGGGGGGTGCTGCTGCCGCTCTCGACCCAGAGCCGCTCCTGCAGCCCACCGAGGCGGCGCCAGCTGGTGTGCAGCTTGAGCACGGCACTCTCGAGCTGCTGGGCCTGGCCCACCGCATCGGCCAGCAGGCCCAGAACATCAAGCCGCTGGGCCTCCTGCATCGCCTTCTCGAGATTGAGCTCGCCCTGCTGAAAGGCCCGCACCGCCAGGCCCGCCTCGGCCGCCTTGCTCAGCCAGCGGGCCGTGGACGTCACGTCCTTCACCCGCTCGAGCTCCGGCTCCTCGCGCAACACCCGCCGCAGGTCCTCCTGCTGCTGCTCCGGCAATTTGGAGAGTTCCCTCACCAGGGGCGCCACCGCTTTAGAGGGCAGCAGATTGTCGGCCGTGCGCTGGCGGATCTCCTCGGGCAACAGGGGGCTGGTGGCGGAGGTGAAATCGTCGGTAAGGCGCCGCACCGACTTCCGGGTGATCTGCTCACCGCCGTTGGCGGCCTCGCTAATCAGCAGCTGCACCTCCGGATCGGCCTGGGCCGTTTCCATGAAGGCCCGCTTCGAGAATTGGTTCACGCTGCTTGCATCAAGCGGCCCCTGCTCCACCAGGCTTTCGGCCGACTCGGCCAGCTGGATCAGGCCATAGGCGCGGGTCTTGCTGATCTCCTGCTCGCGCAACCACTGCAGAAAGCCCGTGCCCCGGCCCTCGCCGCCGCGGCGCTCCCGGTCCCGCGCGGCCTTGAGGATGCGGCCGCGCCAGATCTCGGTCTGCAGGTCGAAGCGGTCGCAGATAGCCCAGGCCTCCTCAATGCGGGCCAGGAATTCCATCGAGCTGATGTCGTCCCGCTCGGGATCGGGCAACTCCAGGTTGAGGGCAGGGGCCTCGTTCAAGCCAGGGGCCTCGGACACGGATCAGCTCAGGGAGGTTTCGATCGTGCCATGGAGCTCAGCCGCCTAGGGCCGATCGCCAACCCCGCCAGCGACATTGTGTGACGGCCCCAGGGCATGCCTGGCCAGGCCAGGTAAGTTCACCAGGCAGCTCCACTACCTCAGCGCAGCGATGGCCATCTCCCGCGGCGACAAGGTGCGCATTAAGCGTCCTGAGTCCTACTGGTTCAACGAAGTCGGCACCGTCGCCACCGTCGACACCTCCGGCATCCGCTACCCCGTGGTGGTGCGCTTTGAAAAGGTCAATTACACCGGCTATAGCGGCACCGACGGCGGCATCAACACCAACAACTTCGCCGAAAGCGAACTGGTCAAGGCCTGATTCGGCTGGCTTACTCCCGGGCAGCGGCCTAGGGGTCGCCCCGGTCCCTCCCAAGCCCTGGTCCCCGGTGGATCAGGGCTTTGCCATGGCAACCTGAAGTCCTGCCAGCCTCGCGACCTTGCCTGAACTGCCGGAGGTGGAAACGGTGCGCCGGGGCCTGGAGCGCCAGACCCTGGGCTTTGAGATCGATCGGGTGGAGGTTCTGCGGGCCCGGGCCATTGCGGCACCCGCCGAGCCCGCCGCCTTTTGCACGGCCTTGGCAGGGTCCAGGCTGTTGGCCTGGCAGCGGCGCGGCAAGTATCTGGTGGCCAGCCTCAGCCGCCCAGGCCCCAGCAGCGCAGCTGATGCTGGCCACTGGGGTGTGCACCTGCGCATGACAGGGCAGTTCCTCTGGCTACAGGAGCCCCAAGAGCCCTGTCACCACACCCGGGTGCGCCTCTGGAACTCTGATGGCGCTGAACTGCGCTTCATCGATACCCGCAGCTTCGGCCAGATGTGGTTTGTGCCACCAGGAACGCCGTTGGAGTCCGTGATCACGGGCCTGCAGAAGCTGGGGCCCGAACCCTTCAGCGACAGCTTCAACGCCCCCTATCTGAAGGCCAAGCTGGCCGGCTCGATCCGGCCGATCAAAAATGCCCTGCTTGACCAGGCCCTGGTGGCGGGCTGCGGCAACATCTATGCCGATGAATCCCTCTACGTAGCGGGCATCCGCCCCCAAACCCGCAGCGGCAGCATCAGCCTCCAGCGCCTCGAAGACCTGCGCAAGGCCCTCGTAACGGTGCTCGAGCAAAGCATCGGCGCCGGCGGCACCACCTTCAGCGATTTCCGCGACCTCACGGGCACCAATGGCAACTACGGCCAGGCCGCCTGGGTGTATCGACGCGCCGGCCAGCCCTGCCGCCACTGCGGCACCCCGATCGAGCGGGAACGGCTGGGGGGCCGCAGCAGCCACTGGTGCCCCAGCTGCCAGAGTTAAGACCAGGCCTGGACGCGCAATGCAGCGCACCGCCGGCCCAGCTCCATGGTTCGATGGAGCTCATCCCCGCTAGCCCCTCCGGCGCGATGGCCCTAGCCGACGAGCTCACCGCTGCCATGGCGGCCATCCATGCCCGGGGCTGGTGTGACGGCACCGGCGGCAATTTCAGCTGTGTGCAGCAACGGGATCCCCTGCTGCTCTTAATGGCCCCCAGCGGCGTTGATAAGGGCCAGGTGCAACCAGGGGATCTGATCGTCGTCGACGCCGCTGGCCAAGTGATCGCCGGCGGGGGCAAGGCAAGCGCCGAAACGGCCCTGCATCTGGAGATCGTCAGCCGCTGCGATGCCGGCGCCGTGCTCCACACCCATTCCCAGGCCGCCACCTTGCTCTCCCGCCGGGCCCTGGCGGACCCTCGTCCGGGCCAGGACTCAGCGCCCAAGCGCGATGGGGTGGTGCGGGTCGAAGGGCTGGAGATGCTCAAGGGCCTGGACGGCATCAGCACCCATGCCACCGCCATCGAGATCCCCGTGCTGGCCAACGACCAGAACCTGCCCCGCCTGAGCCAACGGGCCGGCCCCCTGCTCGGCGATGCACCCCAGGGGCTGCTGATTGCAGGCCATGGTCTCTATGCCTGGGGCCCATCCCTCAGCCAGGCGATCCGGCACCTGGAAATCCTGGAATTCCTGTTGGAACAATCCTGGCGCCAGCTGCTGCTCGAAGCCCTGCTGACCCGTCCTGCATCAGGGCAGGTGATCTCCCATGGCTGAGCCCGTGATTCGTTGCATCCTGCTGGATATTGAGGGCACCACCTGCCCGGTGAGTTTTGTGGCTTCGGTGTTATTTCCCTACGCCCGTGAACGCCTCGCTAGCTATCTGGACACCAACCACGGAGATCCCCAAGTGCAGGAGCTCCTTGCAGCGACGCAAGCAGCCTTAGCGGTCGATCCCAACCCGGAGGTGCAAGCCCTGCAGCAAGTCTCCCCCATCCCAGCCAACCAAGAGCAACTCCAACCAGAGCAAACCAACGCACCCCTGGTGGCCTACCTCCAATGGTTGATTGATCACGACATTAAATTCCCAGCCCTGAAAGAATTGCAGGGGCGCATTTGGGCATCGGGCTACGCCTGCGGCGATCTGGTCGCCCCCCTATTTGATGATGTGGCGCCAGCCCTGCGGCGTTGGCACCGGGATGGCTACCAGCTTGCGGTCTATTCGTCCGGCTCCGTAGCCGCCCAACAACTGCTCTACCGCCATAGCAACAATGGCAATTTGGAAGGATTATTTAGCCACTGGTTTGATACCCGCACCGGCCCCAAACAGCAGTCCGCCAGCTATGGTGCCATCGCAAAAATGCTGATGTTGGAACCAGCGCAGATCCTCTTTGTCAGTGATGCCATAGCCGAACTGGAAGCGGCCAACGCGGTAGGGATGGCGGTGCACTTCAGTGATCGGGAGGGGAATCCGGCACGGGCCCCCGGTCCCTTTATGGCCATCAAGTCCCTAGCCGATATCGAGCTGCCCTAAGCAAGCCGCCCGACAAGGGATCGGCCCAGGTCCACCCGCCACCATCAAGGGCAGGCATACCCTGCTGTATCGGCGCCCGGAAATCCCCTCACCCAAGCAAAAGCCCAACAAAAAAGCCACCCT
>JAEMQZ010000027.1 GCA_016463595.1 Synechococcales cyanobacterium SupBloom_Metag_052
AGCCACACCCGCTTCCCCCTGGGCATCTCCTTCCCGGCCGGCTCGGGATTGGTGGCCTTTGCCGCCGCCATCGGCGCCATGCCCCTGGACATGCCCGAATCGGTGTTGGTGCGCTTTTCCGGCTCCTTGCAACCGGGCGTGACCCTGCGCGATGTGGTGAACGCCATCCCCTATGTGGCGATCCAGCAGGGGCTGCTGACCGTGGCCAAGGCCGGCAAGATCAACATCTTCAGCGGCCGCATCATGGAAATCGAAGGGCTGCCCGACCTCAAACTCGAGCAGGCCTTTGAACTCACCGATGCCACGGCGGAGCGCTCCTGCGCCGGCAGCACGATCAAGCTGTCGGTGGAAACAGTGAGCGAATACCTGCGCAGCAATGTGGCCCTGCTCAAGAACATGATTGCCCGCGGCTATAGCGATGCCCGCACCATGGCCCGCCGCATCAAGGCGATGGAGGCCTGGCTGGCCAATCCGGTGCTGCTGGAGGCCGATGCCGACGCCGAGTACGCCGCCGTGATCGAGATCAACCTCGATGACATCACCGAACCGATCCTGGCCTGCCCCAACGATCCCGACAACGTCAAACTGCTCTCAGAAGAGGCCGGCACGCCCGTGAATGAGGTGTTCATCGGCTCCTGCATGACCAACATCGGCCACTACCGGGCCGCCGCCAAGGTGCTCGAGGGTCAGGGAACGAATGAGGCCCAGCTGTGGGTTTGTCCGCCCACCCGCATGGACGAGGAGATGCTCAAAACGGAGGGCTATTACGCCATCTTCGAGAAGGCGGGATCCCGCATGGAGATGCCCGGCTGCTCCCTCTGCATGGGCAACCAGGCCCGGGTCGAAGACAACACCACCGTGTTCTCCACCAGCACCCGCAACTTCAACAACCGCCTCGGCAATGGCGCCCAGGTGTACCTGGGCAGCGCCGAACTGGCGGCCGTCTGCGCCCAGCTGGGCCGCATCCCCACCAAGGAGCAATACCTGGCGATCGCCGCCGCCAAGATCAACCCCCAACAGGCCGAGATCTACCGCTACCTCAACTTCGACCAACTCGCTGGCTTTGAAGACCAGGGCCGGGTGGTGAGCAGCGAGGAGGAGGCGAAGGTGTTGGCGGGGGTTTGAGCCGATTGAGGCTTGGCCAGTTCACTGTGGTGAGTGGTTGGTCAGGGCCCGGCACAGTGACACGCTGGAGCAAATCCCCGCCCCACCCCTGAACCAGGAAACCCTGCTGTTTGATCCAGCCCAGCCGGTGGCAGGAGCCCTGCGCACGGTGCTGGCCTTTCCCAGCACCTATTCGGTGGGGATCACCAGCCTGGGCTACCAGGTGGTGTGGGCGACCCTGGCCCAGCGGGCCGATGTGGACGTGCGGCGCCTGTTCACCGACCAGGCGGATCCGCCCCATCGCCAGGGGGATCGGCGCAGCGATCGCCAGCTGGGCAGCGGCGGTTCGGGCCTGGATCTGTTTGGTTTGTCCTTGAGCTGGGAGCTGGATGGGCCGGTACTGCTCGATCTGCTGGAGCAGCAGCGCATCCCGATCTGGGCGGAGCAGCGACGCGAAGGCGATCCGATCGTCTTTGGCGGCGGGCCCGTGCTCACGGCCAATCCCGAGCCCTTGGCGCCCTTTTTTGATGTGCTCCTGCTCGGCGATGGCGAGTTGCTGTTGCCGGCCTTTATCGACGCCATATCCGCCCACCGGGACGCCCCGCGCCAGCAGCGCCTGCGGGCCCTGGCCCAGGTGCCGGGGGTGTATGTGCCGGCGCTCTATGCACCCCGCTACGGCAGCGAGGGTGAGCTGCTGGCGATCGAGCCGATCGAGGCGGGCATCCCCGCCTCGGTGGCCAAGCAAACCTGGCGCGGCAACACCCTCAGCCATTCCACCGTGATCACGCCGGAGGCGGCCTGGCCCTCGATCCACATGGTGGAGGTGGTGCGCAGCTGCCCCGAGCTTTGCCGCTTCTGCCTGGCCAGCTACCTCACCCTGCCCTTTCGCACCTCGTCCCTGGAGGACGGCCTGATTCCGGCGGTGGAGAAGGGCCTGGCCGCCACCCAGCGCCTCGGCCTGCTCGGCGCCTCCGTCACCCAGCACCCCCAGTTCGCCGACCTGCTCAGCTGGCTCGACCAGGACCGCTTCGATGGCACCCGCGTCAGTGTGAGTTCGGTGCGGGCCGCCACGGTGACCCCCCAGCTGGGCCAGATCCTGGCCAAGCGCGGCAGCAAGTCGCTCACGATCGCGATCGAAAGTGGCAGCGAGCGCATGCGCGAAGTGGTGAATAAAAAGCTCTCCACCGAGGAGATCTTTGCGGCGGCCCGTTATGCCAGAGAAGGTGGCCTGAGTGGCCTCAAGCTCTATGGCATGGCCGGCCTGCCCACCGAAACGGAGGCCGATGTGGAGGCCACGGCCGAACTGATGTTGGCCCTTAAAAAAGCCACCCCGGGGCTGCGCCTGTCGTTGGGGGTGAGCACCTTTGTGCCCAAGGCCCACACCCCCTTTCAGTGGCAGGGGGTGCGCCCCGAGGCTGAAAAACGGCTGAAGCTGCTCTCCAAACGGCTCCAGCCCAAGGGCATCGAGCTGCGGCCGGAGAGCTACGGCTGGAGCGTGATCCAGGCCCTGCTCTCGCGCAGCGACCGGCGCCTGGCCCCGGTGGTCGCCGCCGCCCGTGGCGACCATGCCAGCCTGGGCGGTTGGAAAAAGGCCTACCGGGCTGTGGTCGAAGGGGCCACCGGCGGCACCCCGGCGGGCGTCAGCCCCTTGCCCGTGCCGCCCCCCTGGCAGGAGGTGGTCCATGGCGAGTGGTCGTCCGATCGGGTGCTGCCCTGGGAGCACCTCGATGGGCCCTTGCCTAAGGCCACGCTGGTGGGCCATCGCCAGCAGGCGTTGGGGGGTTAGGGAGTTGGGGCCAGGCCCCTCAAGGGGCTGCTGGATTGGCGACTTCGCTGGCGCTTTCCGCCGGCCTTTGGCCTGATCCAGTCCCCACGCAGCGCAGGCCCGCCAGCAGGATCCAGCCGGCGATGTTGATGCGGCTGTCGTAGAGGGGCATGTCGGTGGCATGCAGGGCAACGAGCACCAGGGCCGCCGCCCACCAGGCCCGCTCAAACACGGCCGCCTGCACCATGCCCAGGCGCCCGGCCCGCAGCAGCAGCCAGCCCACCAGGCCGATCACCATCACCGCCACCGGCAGGCCGAAGCTGATCGCCAGGTCGATCGGCAGGTTGTGGGTGTGGCCATGCCAATGGCCCGTGCGCAGGGGGTAGATCAGGCTGAAGGCCGCCGCCCCCCAGCCCAGCCAGGGCCTCTCGCCAATCAGGCCTGCGGCCACGGCCCACTGGCCCAGGCGGGTGATCGCCAGGGGCCGGTGGCCGGCGAAGTGCACATCGCTGAGGCGCACCCAGATCGGATCGGGCACCACAACCCGGGCCCAATGTTGGAGCCCGGTTGGCACCATCGGCAGGCTGGCCAGGGCCACCACCCCGATCGCCAGCAGCAACAGGGGCAACAGCCAGAGCCAGCTGGCCGGCCCCACCACGATCGGTAGGGCCAGCACCAGGGCTCCCCAGGCATTGCGGGAATCGGTGAGATACAGGCTGGCCACCAGGCTTGCGGCCAAGGCCAGGGCTAGGGCCCGCCGCTGCCAGGGCAGGGAGCGTTGCAGCAGGGCCGCCAGGCTGAAGGGCCACACCAGGGCCAACCAGGATCCGGTGATGTTGGCGTAGTCGAACAGGCCCGAAAGCCGGCCAGGGGGATTACCCCCAGCCTTGATCCACCAGGGGATCAGGCCCCCCAGCAGCTGCCAGGGGCCGGCCCAGCCCAAGTAGAGCTGGCCCAAGCCCGTAACGATCACCGGCACCGTGCCGGCCAGAAACCAGAGCCCCGTGCGCCGCCGCGCCTGGGGCGTGGCCACGTAGGGCTGGAAGCCCCAGAAACCCCAGAAAAAGGGCAGCCAGTTGCCCAGGCCCACCCAGGCCAGCCAGCCGCTGGTGGCCCCGAGGCAGCCCACCAGCATCAACACCGAGATCGCCAGCAACCAGCGGTTGCAGCCATCGCCCCACCAGGGCGCCCGCCGGCGACTGCCCTGCACCAGGGAGGTGAACAAGAGCACGGCCCCCAGGAAGGCACTGGCCGGCAGCAGGAACACCCCCAGCTGGAAACAGCGCCAGCCCAAGGGGTCAGCCCCTTCTGGGCGTTCCGTTTGCAATTGGCGCTCGAGCTGCTGGCCGAAGCCCGCCAGGCGGCCAGGGAGGGACAGGACAGCCATCAGTTCAATCAAACACCGCCGTGCGGCCCCGATACACCATCACCTGGCGTTTGAGGTGCAGGCGCACGGCCCGGGCCAGGGCCAGGCGTTCGGTGTCGCGGCCCTTGCGGATCAGGTCGCCCACCTCATCGCGGTGGCCCACCGGCACGGTGGATTGGGCAATGATCGGCCCGCCGTCGAGCTCCTCGGTCACGTAGTGGGCCGTGGCACCGATTAATTTCACGCCCCGCTCCCAGGCCCGGTGGTAGGGCTGGGCCCCCTGGAAGGCCGGCAGGAAGGAGTGGTGGATGTTGATCACCCGGTGGAAGGCATCGGGGGGATCGAAGGCCGCCAGAAAGGTGGGTGTCAGCACCTGCATGTACTTGGCGAGCACCACCAGTTCGATGCCGTGCTCGGCGAGCAGCTCCAGGTGGCGGGCTTCGGCGGCCTCCCGGTTGCTGGCATCAATGGGAACGTACTCAAAATGGGCGCCAAATTCCTCGGCCAGCGGGCCCAGGTTGGGGTGGTTGCTGATCACCAGCGGCACCCGCATCGGCAGCTCGCCCGTGCGGGTGCGCCAAAGCAGGTCCAGCAGGCCGTGGTCCTGCTTGCTCACGAAGATCGCCACCGGCGGCCGGTCATCGGAGAAGGTCACCTGGAACTGGCCATTAAGCCGTTCGGCCAGGGCCTGGGCCGTGGGGCCAATCGCCTCCCGCGGCAGGCCGAAGCCCGCCAGTTGCCATTCGATCCGGCTGAGGAACAGGCCGGCGCCCTGGTCGCTGTGGTGGTCGGCGTGGACGATGTTGCCGCCATTGGCCGCCACCCAGCCGGACAGCTCCCGCACCAGACCAGGCCGGTCCGGGCAGATCATCTGCAGGATGGCGGTTACACCCGGGTTGCCAGCGCTCGACACCAGTCCGGCCTTTGTAGGGATTGGTGGCATTGTGCCCACCGGCGTTGCCCCTGGCCTTTACCTGGTGGCGCCGTTCCTGCGATCGGTTGCAGTCCATCACCAGGCGGCTGATGTAGGCGACAACCCTGGGTAAAGTCCAGCGACTTGAGTTGTTTTCCATGGTTGCCCAGACGCTGTCTGCGCTGTTCTCCAGGGTCACCGCGGGCCTGAAGCAACTGGCCCTGCTGGCCCTGGTGGCCGTGCTCAGCATCGGCCTGGTGGCCTGCGACGGCGGCGGTTCGGCCAAGGCGGCCGTGCTCAGCCCCGAAGCCCTGGCGGGGATCCAGCGCCAGGCCGATGGCTTCTTCCTGGCCAAAGACCGGCTGCCCGAACTCGCCACCTTGGTGAACGCGCGCAACTGGGTGTTCACCCGCAACCTGATTCACGGCCCGATGCAGGAAGTGGGCCGCGAAATGCTCTACATCAACAAATTGCTGCTCCCCGCCGACCAGGCCCAAGCCAACCAGCGCGCCACCCAGCTCAAAACCGCCCTGGCCGACCTCGATGAGGCCGCCCGTCTCCAGGATGGTGATGGCCTGCGCAAGGCCTACATCAAGGTGGCCAGCGGCTTTGGCTCCTACGCCGAGGTGATTCCGGCGGCGGCCAAGGGTTGATCCCTGGCCGTCACCCCTAATCCGATCGCCACCACCAGCCCCAAGCACTCCCACCCCCCAGCGGTGACCGTGCTTGGGGCTGGTTTGGTTGGTGTGGCTACGGCCTGGCTGCTGCTCAACCGGGGCTATCCCGTAGGCCTGATTGATCCGGCTGGCGCCGGCGAGCAAGCGGCGGAGGCCGGTACCAGGGCAGCCCTGGGGCTGTTGATGGCCCAGGTGTATCGCCGCAGCAGTGGCCGCGGTTGGCGGCTGCGGCAACGCTCGTTGCAGCTCTGGCAGCAGTGGAGCGACCAGCTGGCCCAGCAGGGTTCAGCCCTCCCCTTTCGGCCTGGTTTGCTGCAACTGGCAGCCGAGCCCCAGGAGCTGGAGCAGCAGCAGAGGCTGGTGCAGGAGCGCACGGCCAAGGGGTTTCCTTTGCGCTCACTCAGCCAGGAGCAGCTGGCCCAGCTGCGGCCCCAGCTTCCCGATGGGGCCTTGGGCGGGCTGTTCTCGCCCCTTGACGGCCAACTGGATCCGATCGTCACCCGCCAGCTCCTGCTCCAGGACGCCCTGAACCGGGGCCTGGTGCTGGTCAGCGATCGCGCCGAGGCGATTGGGGCCAGCTCCGGCGCCGATCGCTGGCAGGTGCAGTTAGCCAGCGGCCCACGGCTGCAAACGCCCTGGCTGCTGGTCTGCGCCGGCCTGGCCAGTGCCGCCTTGCTGGAGCCCCTGGGCCACCAGCGGCCGCTGGCCCCGGTGTTGGGCCAGGCCCTGGAACTCCAGTTGCCCGCCGGCTGTGATGCGGAGCTGTGGCCCGGGTCGGTGCTGTGGCGGGGCACCAACCTGGTGCCCCGGCCCGGCGGCCGCCTCTGGCTTGGGGCCACCCTGGAGCCCGATCGGGCCGCCGGTGCCCCCGGCGATCCCGCCGCCCTCGAGGTCCTGCGCCAGCTCCATGGCCATGCCCCCGACTGGCTCCGGGCCGCCACACCCCTGCGCCAGTGGCAGGGCCTGCGGGCCCGGCCCGTGGACCGGCCGGCGCCCCTGCTCGAACAGCTGGAACCGGGCCTGCTGCTGCTCTCCGGCCACTACCGCAATGGGGTGCTGCTGGCCCCGGCTAGCGCCGAATGGGCGGCAGAGCAGATCGCCGCTGGCCCATAAAAAAGCCCCCCAGAGGGGGGCTAAAGCCGGATCGATCAAGGGCAGCAGCTGCTGCCCAGGTCTCACTTGGTCTCGGTAAATTCGGCGTCGATCACGTCGTCGCCGCCACCGCTGCTGCTGGCACCGGAGTCGGCTTCGCTGCTGGCACCATCGGCACCGGCCTGCTGATACACCGAAGCTCCCAGGGCATAGAGCTCCTTTTGGAGTTCATCGAAGAGGGGCTGGAGGGTGTCGAAATCCTCCTTCTGCAGGGCCTCGTTGAGCTTGGCGCGCTTCTCTTCCACCTTGGCCTTGGCCTCGGCGGACACCTTGTCGCCCAGCTCGCCAAGTTGCTTCTCGGCCTGATACACCAGGGTTTCGGCCTGGTTCTTCAGGTCGATGCGCTCGCGCCTCTCCTTATCCACCGAAGCATTGGCCTCGGCATCTTTGACCATCTTGTCAACCTCGTTATCACTGAGGGTGGAGGCGCCGGTAATTGAGATGCTCTGCTCCTTGCCGCTGCCCTTGTCCTTGGCGGTCACGCTCAAGATGCCGTTGGCATCGATGTCGAAGGTCACTTCGATCTGGGGCACGCCCCGGGGTGCCGGGGGGATGCCATCGAGGCGGAAGGTGCCCAGCGACTTGTTATCGGTGGCCATCTCGCGCTCGCCCTGGAGCACGTGGATTTCCACGTTGGTTTGGCCATCCACCGCGGTGGAATACACCTCCGATTTCTTGGTGGGAATCGTGGTGTTGCGGGTGATCATCTTGGTCATCACGCCGCCGAGGGTTTCCACGCCCAAGGAGAGGGGTGTCACATCCAGCAGCAGGATGTCCTTGACCTCACCGGCCAGCACACCGCCCTGGATGGCGGCACCAACGGCCACCACTTCGTCGGGGTTGACGGTTTGGTTGGGGTCCTTGCCGGTGACACGCTTAACCAGCTCCAGCACGGCGGGGATGCGGGTCGAGCCGCCCACCATCACCACCTCGTCCAGTTCGCTGGAGGCGAGCTTGGCGTCCTTGAGGGCCTGCTCCACCGGCACGCGGCAGCGGTCGATCAGCTTGGAGGCGAGCTCCTCGAACTTGGCCCGGGTCAGGGTGAGGTCGAGGTGCTTGGGACCCTCGGGCGTGGCCGTGATGAACGGCAGGTTGATTTCGCTCTGGCTGGCGCTGGAGAGCTCGATCTTGGCCTTCTCAGCCGCCTCGGTGAGGCGCTGCAGGGCCTGCTTGTCCTGGCGCAGGTCGATGCCTTCGTTGCTTTTGAAGCTCGCGGCCAGGTAATCAACGATCACCTTGTCGAAGTCATCGCCGCCCAGGTGGGTGTCCCCGGAGGTGGAGAGCACTTCGAACACGCCATCGCCCACTTCCAGCACGGACACGTCGAAGGTGCCGCCGCCCAGGTCGAAGACCAGGATGCGCTCGTTGCTCTTGCGGTCGAGGCCGTAGGCCAGGGCGGCTGCGGTGGGCTCGTTGATGATGCGCAGCACTTCGAGGCCGGCGATCTTGCCGGCGTCCTTGGTGGCCTGGCGCTGGGAGTCGTTGAAGTAGGCGGGCACCGTGATCACCGCCTGGGTGACGGTTTCACCGAGGTACTTGCCGGCGTCTTCGGCCAGCTTGCGCAGAACCTGGGCGCTCACCTCTTCCGGGGCGAACTGCTTGTTCAGCACCGGGCACTTCACCTTCACATTGGCGCCGACCTTCTCAACGCCGTAGCTGACTTCCTTCGACTCTTCGGTGACCTCATCGACGCGGCGGCCGATGAAGCGCTTCACCGAATAGAAGGTGTTCTCCGGGTTCATCACCGCCTGACGTTTGGCGATCTGACCCACCAGTTGGTCCTGGTTTTTGGTGTAGGCCACGACGGAGGGCGTGGTGCGGAAGCCCTCGGCATTGGCGATCACGGTGGGCTTGCCGCCCTCCATCACCGCAACGCAGCTGTTCGTGGTGCCAAGGTCAATTCCGACAACCTTGCCCATGGATAGCAACCTCCTGAATGAGGGTTTTGAACTTGAGGCATCCTCATCAGTGGCCCCCACGGGGGGCTAGGTGTGGTTGCCGAACCCGGCCGTACGGTGCCGCAAGAGCTTGCGCCGCCGGCGCGATCACCGATGCCAGCCGCCATCAATGGAGCCACTGCCCTGGTGGGCGTTCTCGGCAATCCGGTGCGCCATAGCCTCTCGCCCGCCATGCACAACGCCGCCCTGGCGAAATTGGGCCTGAACTGGGTGTACCTGGCCCTGCCGGCGCCGCCGGAGCACCTGGAGCAGGTGCTCGATGGCCTCGAGGCGACCGGTTGCCGCGGTCTCAACGTCACCATTCCCCACAAGCAGGCGGTGGTGTCCCTGGTGGCGGAGCTCAGCCCCCTGGCCCGTCGGCTCGGGGCGGTGAACACCCTGGTGCCCCGGGTAGGTGGGGGCTGGTTGGGCACCAACACCGATGTTGAAGGCTTCCTGGCCCCCCTGCGCAGTGGCCCCTTCGGACCCTGGACGGGCAAGCGGGCCCTGGTGCTGGGTTGCGGCGGGAGTGCCCTGGCCGTGGTGGCCGGCCTGGTGGAGCTGGGCCTGGAATCGATCCAGGTGGCGGGTCGCCAACCCGCGGCCCTGGAGGCCTTTCTTGACACCTGCGCCGGCTGGTCCGAGGCCTGCCGGCTGGAGGGTTTGGCCTGGGGCGGCTCCCCGGCCCCCGGCCCAAACGGGCCCGGATCGCCGTTGGTGTCCAGCCCTGGCCCCGCTGCCAGCTCCCTGGCCCAGGCCCTCGCTGGCGTCGATCTGGTGGTGAACACCACACCGGTGGGGATGGCCTCTGCCACCGATCCCGCCGCCGCCCAGCGCTGCCCCCTTGGGGCCCTGGAGCTGGCGGCTCTCAAGCCCCAGACCCTGGTCTACGACCTGATCTACACGCCCCGGCCCAGCCAGCTGCTGCGCCAGGCGGCCGCCCGCGGCTGCCCAAGCCTCGATGGGCTGGAAATGCTGGTGCAACAGGGGGCCGCCGCCCTGCGCCACTGGAGCGGCCTCTCGGAGATCCCCGTGGCTGCCATGCGCCAGGCCGCCCTGGCGGAATTGGGCCACGGCTGAAGCAGGGCGACGGCTCTGCTGGGGTTCCAGGCGCTGGGCCCACTCCCAGTCCCGAGCCAAGTCCCCGGCCCAGCGGTTCTAGCCTGGTCTGAGCTTCCCTTCCCCATGGCATCGATTCCGATCTGGCAACGGCTGTTGGCCCTGCTGGCCTACCTGCTGCCCTGGAGTGATGGGGTGGCCTTCGGCCGCTACCTGTTCCCCCTGTTTCCGGCTCTCCAGTGGCTGACCCTGCCGGCCCTGCCCGTGCTGATGCTCCAGCAGATGGTGCCGTTTGGCGGTTTCCTGCTGTTCCTAGTGCTGTATTTGGCCGTGGTGCGCAACCAGAAGGTGCCCTACTACCTGCGTTTCCACGTGCTGCAGGCGATTCTGATCGACATCGTGCTGGTGGTGGTGTCGCTGGCCTTCAGCGTGCTGCTGCAGCCCCTGGGCGGCGGGTTTGCCGTGCGCACACTCAGCAACACCGTGTTTCTGGCGGTGTTGCTGGTGGTGGTGTTCGCGGTCGTTGAGTGCCTGCGGGGCCGCCAGGCGGAGATCCCCAGCCTCTCCGAGGCCGTGCGGATGCAGCTCTACTAACTAGATCCTCAGCCCTTGGGGAGCAGGCCCCCTGCCGCGATACATTGGACAATCCGCCGTTGGCAGCCCGCACCCAGGCCGCCAGCCCTCGTCCAAGTCGGATCGTCCCGGTCATGTCCCAGAAGCCCTACTACGAAACCATGTACATCCTTCGTCCGGACATCCCGGAGGAAGAGGTGGAAACCCATGTCAGCAAGTACCGCGACCTGGTGACCGAGGCCGGCGCCGAGGTGCTCGACACCCAGATGCGCGGCAAGCGCCGCCTCGCCTACACGATTTCTGGCCACAAGGAAGGCGTCTACGTGCAGCTCACCCACAACGGTGATGGCCAGCAGGTGGCCACCCTCGAGCGCGCCATGCGCCTCAGCGAAGACGTGATCCGCTATCTCACTGTCAAACAGGAGGGTCCCCTGCCCGCTCCCCGCACGGGTCCCGTGCCTGCGGCCACCACTGAAGCGGCTGCCCTGGAAACCGTCGAAGCCTGAGGCTTTCGCCGGTTCTTATCAGCGTTATCTGCCCCTGGGCCGCTTGCTGCGGTTCAGGGGTTTTTGCCTGGCTTGCCCTGGGGCCCGTTGCAGAAATTGGGTTGCCATACCCTCGCGGCGCCCCCAGCTCAGGCACCAAACGGTCCCGGTCCTGGCGAAGATTGGCATCGTTCCTGTCCTGCGGTCCCCTGGAGCAGCCATCCCCCACGGACCAGCCAGCCCCTGAGGCGGCCGCGGCCTTGGCGGCGGCCCGCCAGGAGCTGGAGCAGGGCTTGGCCCAGCTGGCGGAGCTGGACCAGCTGATCGTCGATCTGCCTGGGATTTTTGAGCGCAAGTTCGCCCAGCGGCTCCAGCCCCTGCTTGAACGCCAGCGGCTGCTTAGCGACGACAACCACGCCCTGCGGGAGCGCCTGCAGCTGGCGCTCCCGCAGGGCCGGGAGGGTCAAGCCCTTCTCAACCAACGGCCAGGGGTTCCAGCGGGATCCGATCAGGCTCCAGCTAGCCAAAACCCAGCCAACGGCCAGCCGGTCTGGCGGCGGCGCCTACACCAGGCAACCCGGCGCCTGCTACGCCTGGGGCCCTGACCAGGCCCTGGTGTGTCCCTAGACAGGGGCCCAGGCTCCGATCAGCGGCGGCGGGCGGCGGCCCAGAGGCGGGTTGGCAGGCCCCACACGTAGATGAAGCCTTCGGCGGCGCGGTGGTCGAACTGGTCTTCGGCGCCGTAGGTGGCCATGTCGGGCACATAGAGGCTGTCGCTGCTGCTGCTGCGGCCGATCACGGTGGCGTTGCCCTTGTGCAGCTTCAGGCGCACGCTGCCATTAACGGTGCGCTGGGTGCGCTCGATGAAGCCATCGAGGGCATCCTTGAGCGGGCCATACCAAAGCCCCTGGTACACCAGGTCGGCCCAGGCCATTTCGAGCTGGCGCTTGGTGCGCAGCACGTCGGCGGCCAGGGTGAGGCTTTCCAGTTCCTGGTGGGCCTTGATCAGCAGCAGCAGGCCCGGGGTTTCGTAGATCTCGCGGCTCTTGATGCCCACCACCCGGTTTTCGATCATGTCGAGCCGGCCGAAGCCATGGCCACCGGCCAGGGCGTTGGCGCGGCGAATCAAGCTGACCGGATCGAGGCGCACGCCATCAATCGCCACCGGATTGCCCTGCTCAAAAACGATCTCCACCACCTGGGCGGTGTCGGGGGCCGCCTCGATCGAGCAGGTCATCGCATAGACCTCCTCGGGCGGTTCCACCATTGGATCCTCGAGCGGACCCGCTTCAATGCTGCGGCCCAGCAGGTTGAGGTCGATCGAGTAGGGCGATTTTTTACTCACCGGTGAGGGGATGCCGCAACGTTCGCCGTAGGCAATCGTTTCCTCCCGGCTCATGCCCCATTCGCGGGCCGGGGTGAGCACCTTCAGCTCCGGCGCCAGGGCGCCGATGGCCACATCGAAGCGCACCTGGTCGTTGCCCTTACCGGTGCAGCCGTGGGCCACGGCATCGGCGCCCACTTCCCGGGCGATCTCCACCAGGCGCCGGGCGATCAGGGGCCGGGCCAGGGCGGTGGAGAGGGGATAGCGGCCCTCGTAGAGGGCGTTGGCCCGAATCGCCGGGAAGGCGAACTCGGTGATGAACGGCTCGATCAGGTCGCCCACGATCGACTGGCTGGCGCCGGAATCGAGGGCCTTCTGGCGGATCGGCTCCAGCTCGTCGCCCTGGCCCAGGTCGGCGGCGAAGGTGATCACCTCCTCCACGCCCCACTCCTGCATCAGGTAGGGAATGCAGACGCTGGTATCGACTCCGCCGGAATAGGCCAGGACCACCTTCTTGGCCCGGGGTTGGTTTGCCTGGCTGCTGGCCGTCATCCCTGTTGCTCCTTGCCGGAATGGAGCGATTCTCCCCCGTCGCCGGTTGGCCCTGGTTCGCCGGTCCCAGAAGTCCAGCCGAGCAGCAGCCAAAGGCCCAGCAGGGCCGGAGGCCCCAGCACCAGCACCACGACCCAGCCCAGGTCAATGGAGAGCGGTTCCGGCCAGCGCTGCCCAGCCCAGGCCAGGCCGCCACTCAAGAGCAGGGCCGCCAGCCAGACCGTCAGAAGTTTGGTTCGGGAGCTGCTCAACAGGTCGTGCAATGGGGCCTCAGTTAGGATTGTGGATCGGGTTCAGTTCAGCCCATTGCCGGGTGCCCTGGAGCAGATAATGAGCAACCTCAGCCTCAGCCACCTTGACAGCATCAACCCCTCGCTGACCCGCTACGGCCGCAGCGAGATGGCTCCCGTACTGCCCCTGCGCGAAGAGCCCGACCTGCTCAGCTGGTTGGAGTCCACTGGCCGCCTGGTGGCCGACGAGGAAACCGCCTCAGCCGACGTGAGCACCGTGGAAGAGGAGGAGCTCTCCGCCCTGATGGGTGAGAAGGAGGATTACAACCCCGCCGACGACCAGTCCGAAGAAGACTGGGAAGACTGAGCTTCGGCAACGCCAGGCCAGTTTTGGGGCCCTCCTAAAACCCTGGCAGCCATGAATTCATTGCACGGCCTGGTCCCCTTTTTGGCGGCCCAGGGTTGAGGAAGACTGGGTTGAGTCATCCCTGTGCCCTTGGCGTTCACCCAACTCCTGGTCCGTCTGCCGGGGAATAGCCGCAGGATTGCGGCCCTGCTGGCCCTGGTCCTCCTGGTGTTTTGTGGTCTCAGCGACTGGTCGGGCCAGGCCCTCCAGCTCAGCCTGCCCCTGCTGATTGGTGCCCTGGTCAGTGGGGTTTTGGTGAGCTGGGGGGTGCCGCGCCTGGGGGCGCTCAAATTGGGCCAGGTGATCCGCGAAGAGGGTCCCCAATCCCACCAGGGCAAGGCCGGCACGCCCACCATGGGGGGCCTGCTGGTGGTTCCGGCAGGTCTGATCGTGGGCAGCCTGGTGGCCCCCGGCGATGGCCGGCTACTGGCGGTGGCGGCGATCAGCCTCAGCTATCTGGCGATCGGCGGCATCGACGACTGGCGTAGCCTCACTCGCCGCACCAACAAGGGCCTCTCGCCCCGGGGCAAATTGCTGTTGCAGGCCCTCACGGCGGCAGCCTTCCTGGCCTGGGCCGCCTGGCAGCAACAACTGGGCAGTGATTTGGCCCTGCCCTTGGGCTGGGTGCTGCCCCTGGGCCTGCTGATCTGGCCCCTGGGCCTGTTTGTGTTTCTGGCCGAAAGCAATGCCACCAACCTCACCGATGGCCTCGATGGCCTGGCGGCCGGCTGTGGCGCCGTCGTGTTTACGGGTTTAGGGCTGCAGTTGATGCTGCGCGGCCATGACGGCGATCCGGCCCTGGCCGGCTTCTGTGCTGCCATGGCGGGGGCCTGGCTGGGCTTCCTGGTGCAGAACCGCCACCCCGCCAAGGTGTTCATGGGTGATACCGGCTCCCTGGCCATGGGGGCCTGCCTGGCGGCGGTAGCCCTGCTCAGCAACAGCCTCTGGCCCCTGCTGGTGATGGGCGGCGTGTTTCTGGCCGAATCCCTCTCGGTGATCCTGCAGGTGTGGGTGTTTAAGGCCACCAAGGGGGCCGATGGCCAGGGCCGGCGCCTGTTCCGCATGGCGCCCCTGCACCACCACTTCGAGCTGGGTGGGGCCAGTGAGCAGCAGGTGGTGGTGGGCCTATGGGCCTGCAGTTTGCTACTGCTACTGGTGGGGATGGTGCTGGTGCCCTGAAGCCAACCCAGGTCCAGCCCAGCCAGCTCACAGCCTTCGCCAACCACCGATCCCTGCCATGGCCTATTTCACTTGGAAGGAAACCGGCCTCACCGCCGACTGCGCCAGCCTCGAGGCGATGGCCGCCCGGCTGGAGGAGGCTGCGGGTCTGATGCGGCGCATGGCCGCCGAAGGCTTTGTGGTTGAACGCCAAGCCGATGGCCAGCACATCACCCATGCCGATGCGGCGGTGTTTGAGGCCTACGGCTTCATCAGCGAAGAGCCGCCCGTGCGCCAGCTCACCCTCATGCCGGAACTGGCCGAGTGAGCCAGGGCGGGGCCGGCGCCTTGCGGCTTTTGCCGATCCGTTCAGATCTTGGGCCGCCGTACATAGCCCCACACCCAAACCACCACAAAAGCCAGGGACGACAGGGCCAGGTAAACGATCGCGCCCTTTTGCAGGTCAGCGATGTCCCAACCAAACAGCAGCCCTGAGGCGGCATCGCCCGCCGTGGAGAAGCCGAGTAGGGGGAACAGCAACACGGGGCTTGGCGGGGCAGGATCAGGTCAGTATCCCCTCTGCTGCAGACGATGGCCGCCCTTCCCTTCCCCCGCCGGGTAATGCTGCTGGGCAGCGGTGAATTGGGCAAGGAGGTGGCGATCGCCGCCCTGCGCCTCGGTTGCCAGGTGATCGCCGTCGACCGCTACGCCGGAGCGCCGGCCATGGCCGTGGCCCAGGTGGCCGAAGTGGTCGCCATGACCGATCCCGAGGCCCTCAAGGAGGTGGTGCGGCGCCACCGGCCCGATGTGGTGATCCCCGAGATTGAGGCCCTGGCGGTGGATGCCCTGGCCGAGCTGGAAGCGGAAGGCCACCGCATCATTCCCACCGCCCGGGCCACGGCCGTGACGATGAACCGGGACCGGATCCGCGACCTGGCCGCCGGCGAGCTGGGCCTGCGCACGGCTCGCTACGCCTATGCCGCCAGCGCTGCCGAACTCGCCGCTGTGGCCGAGCCCCTGGGCTGGCCCGTGGTGGTGAAGCCGGTGATGAGTTCCTCGGGCAAGGGCCAGAGCGTGGTCGAGGGGCCCGAGGGCCTGGAGGCGGCCTGGGAGGCGGCCCTGGCCGGAGCCCGGGGCAGCGGTGCCCGCGTGATCGTCGAGGAGTTTCTGCGCTTTGAGCAGGAGATCACCCTGCTCACGGTGCGCCAGGCCCAGGGACCCACGCTGTTTTGTCCGCCGATTGGCCACCTGCAGGAGCGGGGCGACTACCAATGCAGCTGGCAGCCAGCCCACCTCGATGGGCCCCAGCTGGCGGCCGCCCAGGCCATGGCCCGCACGATCACCGACAACCTCGGTGGAACGGGCCTGTTTGGCGTTGAATTCTTCCTCTGCCAGGGCGCGGACGGCCTGGAGGTGGTGTTCTCCGAGCTGTCACCCCGGCCCCACGACACGGGGTTGGTCACCCTGGTGGGCCAAAACCTGAGTGAATTCGAACTGCATTTGCGGGCCGTGCTGGAGCTGCCGATCCCGGAGATCCGCCTGGCCAGCGCCGCCGCCAGCCGCGTGATTCTTGCCGAGTTGGCCTGCGAGCCCGTGGCCTACCTGGGCCTGGAGGAGGCCCTCGCCGAGCACGACACCCAGGTGCTGCTGTTCGGCAAGGCGGAGGCCAGGCCCCAGCGCCGCATGGGCGTGGTGCTCGCTACCGGCACTAGCCCGGAGCAGGCTCGGGAGCGGGCCGATCGGGCCGCCGCCCGGATTGCGGTTGTCAAAGGGGCCTGAACCCCCTGGTTGCAAGGGGACTTGGGCTTTATGGTGCGGCGATCGACAGTCCCCATGGCCCAGGCCCAACCCAGTCGCGGCGGAGACCGCAAGCAACGCCAGGCCGGCGGTGGTGGGCGCCGCCAGGGCAGGGACCCGATGGGCGAGCAACGCAGCGGTCGCCAGAGCGGCCAGCGCCGGCCCCAAGCCACACCAAGCGCCTTCACTGAAGGGCTGTTGTTGCCCCTGGAACGACCTGGTCGTTCAGCGCTCCTTCGCCCCAGCCCCGAGACGATTCCGGGCCAACCCAAGCCCCGCCAGCGGCGCCCCCCGGGGCCAACGGGCCCACGCCGCCAGGCCAAGGGGCCGAAGCGCGCCTTGGTGCTCAGCTTCCTGCTGGGCATCGGCGTGGGCTACGGGTTGCTAGGTCCCTTTGGCTCCCTGGTGGGGGCGAGTCTGGCCAAGCTCTGGCATCCAGGTTCCCTGTTCGCCTCCATGGCGCCGCCGGTGGCCACGGGCAACCATCGCGTCCTGGTCATCGGCACGGACCAGATGTCCGGCAATACCGATTCCCTCTTTACCCTGCACCTTGATGGGGGCAAAACCGAGCTCACCCAGGTGCCCCGCGACACCTATATCGAATCCGATCAGTACGGGCCGATGAAGGCGAATGCCCTCTATGCCACCGGTGGCATCCCCCTGGTCAAGCAGGAACTAACCAAGCTGCTATCAGCGCCCGTTGATCACCATATTTTTGTCAATCTCAACGCTGTTCAACATCTCGGTGATGCGCTCGGTGGCGTGGACGTGGATGTGCCTAAGCGCATGCTTTACACCGACCAAACCCAGGGCTTGACCATTGATCTCTATCCCGGCAGGCAACTGCTCAAGGGCAAGGATCTCGAGGGCTTCCTACGCTTCCGCAACGATGGCCTCGGCGATCTTGGCCGCATGCAACGCCAACAGCTAGTGCTTAACGAAGTCTTCCGCAAACTAGCTAATCCGGCCTTCGTGACCCAGTTACCGGCGCTGCTCAAGATCGCCGGTACCGACATCAAGACCGACCTCTCCCCGCTTCAGATTGGCGGCCTGCTTAGCGCCATGGGCACCACCAAGCTGAACATCCAGCAGTTGTCGGGCAAGTCCTATTGGCATGCCGATATTGATTACTGGATGCCCGATATCAACCCCCACCACGCCGAGTACCAGAGCCAGTATCCCGAGGGCTGATTCCCATCGGGTTTAGTCCTGGCTCAGCCGCTTCCAAGCCGATGGGCTTGGGCTCAGTTGCTGGCCGGGGTCACCTGGCTGGTGACGTTCACCAGCGGCATGCTGGCGTTTCCCCAGCCGGTGGCGGGCAGCAGGGGCGTGAGCCCCTTGGCCGGTTTGAGCGCGGCGCCAGGGCTGAAGGCGGCCTGCACCCAGGCCAGCAGCAGGCCCCGCAGGGGCGAGCCATCGCCGGTGGCGGCTGCGCGCAGGTTGAAGTGGTCGCCGCCGCTAACTAGCACCAGGGCATGGCCGAAATTGCCATTCGGGCCAAAGGGGGCGATGGCCTCGGGATCGGGGGGCACGACCCAGTCGCGGCTGCCGCTGATCATCAGGCCCCGAGCGGTCATGCCGGCGGCCGAACCGGTGGAAAACAGCAGGCGGGTGGGCGGACTCACCGCGGCGATCGCCACGACCCGTCCATCGGGCTCGGCGGCCCGATCCGCCGAGCTCAGGAAACTGCATTGCAACACCCAGCTGAGGTTGCGCTCGGGATCGTCGAGGTTCTGGCAGCGGCTGCGCAACCCTGCCGCGCTCGGGACCGCGCCGGCCAGTTGCAGGGCCGTGGTTGCGCCCCAGGAGTGGCCAATCACCACCACCTGGGCGGCGCTGATGGCTTCGAGGCCCTTGAGGCTGCGGGCCGTGATGGCATCCAGGCTGGCGGACACATCCAAGGGCCTCAGCAGCAGTTCTGCCGGTCCGGGCGGGGGCACCTGGCCGAGCAGCATGGCCTGTTGTTGGCTGCTGTCACTGCCGGGGTGCCTGGGCAAGACCACGGTGTAGCCATGGCTGGCCAGGTGCTTGGCCCAACCCTCGAAACTCTCGGGGCCATCCCAGAGGCCGTGGGAGATCACCACCAGTTTGCCGTTGGCGCCCTGGATCGGTTGCAGAACCACCAGCTGCAAGGGTTGGGGCCTGTGGCTCACAGCCAGGACGAGCTCTTGGCGCCGCAGGGCCAGGGGGCCCGGTTTGTCCAGGCTGGGATTGACGCTGGCGGCGGGCTGGCTGGCCACCAGTTGTTGGGCCCGCCGCTGCTGGTCGGCCAACCGTTTGGCCACCTTCAGGGCCTGGTCAGCATCAAGGGTCACGCTCTTGCCTGGCAGCGCCTGGAGCAGGGCGAGCAGGCTGGGTTGGCCCTTGGCGAACAGCTGGTGCAGGGTGCTTGCCAGCACCTTGCTCGATTGGCTGGGCTTGAGCTGCTCAGGATCGACGCCGTCGATGGTGCCGAAGGAGGACACCATCAACAGGACCTGCTGAACCAGGGGCTGGGCCACGGATTGGTCCAGCACTGCGGTGCTCTGCAGGGGCAAGGGTGCTTGGAATAATCCCACCAGGGAGCGGCCCAGGGCCCCGCCACTGGCGCGATCCAGCTCCGCCAGATCACTGCGACCTGCCAGCAGCGCCGCCGGACTGGCCAGTTCGCTCAGGCGCAGGGTGAAGCTCGTCTGCAGTATGGGCAGCTTCAACTTCACGGTCTCTAGGGCCGCGGCGGGTTGGACCAGGCCAGTGGACAGGAGGCCCACCCCCAGGGCTAGGGCACGCCACTGTCCCCAGAAACGCGGGGCTTGCGGCAGGCAGGGGGGCAACACCATGGGATTGAAAAGGAAGGCGGAGAGCGGTAGCCCCATCAACGCTTGCAGGCTACGCGGTTGTTCTGGACGACCAAACCTTGCTGCCGATCCGTTGCCTCTTGAGCTCTTTCATTCAGTGAAAGAGCTGAGATCAAAGCTTTAGAAAGAATCTAATAATGGGACCGGTCAGTCGCAGGGGGCTCTAGTAGCTGTGGCGGGGTTTCTAGGCAGGCTTAGGGGCTGGGTCGGTGCAGGTCAAACCGGTCCAGCTCCATCACCTTCACCCAGGCCTTCACGAAGTCGTGAATAAAGCGCTCAGCGCCGTCCGTTTGGGCATAGACCTCCACGATCGCCCGCAGCTGGCTGTTGGATCCAAAGACAAGGTCAGCGCGGGTTGCCGTCCAGCGCAGGCTGCCATCAGAGCGATTGCGGCCCTCGTAGAGAGTCTCGCTAGGGCCCGGTCCCCAGGCCGTGTCCATATCGAGCAGGTTCACGAAGAAATCCGTGCTCAATACGCCAACTCGTTCGGTGAAGACGCCATGACGGCTGCCGCCACTGTTGGCGCCTAGCACCCGCAAACCTCCCACGAGAACCGTGAATTCAGGTGCGCTCAATCCCAATTGCTGGGCCCTATCGAGGAGGAGTTCCTCGGCTCGAAGCTGCAGATCGGCCCTCTGCCAATTGCGGAAGCCATCGCTAAGGGGTTTGAGCCAATTGAACCCTGCGGTGTCAGTTTGCTCAGCGCTGGCATCGGTGCGACCAGGCCGGAAGGGAACGGTCACGCTGAAACCAGCGGCTGCGGCCGCCTGTTCCACGGCCGCACAACCGGCCAGCACGATCAGATCGGCCAAGGAGATGATCTTGCTGTCAGAGCGGTTGCTGTTGAATGCCGCCTGAATAGCCTCCAACTGGCCCAGCACCCGTGAGAGTTGCTCAGGGTCATTCACCTCCCAGCTGCGTTGGGGCTGAAGCCTCACTCGGGCGCCATTGGCTCCGCCGCGCTTGTCTGAGCCGCGGAACGTGGAGGCTGACGCCCAGGCGGTTGCAATCAGCTCAGGCACCGTTAAGCCCGTGGCCAGGATTTGTTGCTTCAATACCGAACAATCGCTGGCATCCACTAAGGGATTGACAACAGCGGGTAGGGGGTCCTGCCAGAGCAACTCTTCGGCAGGGATATCCGGACCGAGGTAGAGCGAGCGGGGGCCCAGGTCGCGGTGGGTCAGTTTGAACCAGGCCCGGGCGAAGGTGTCTGCGAAAGCCTGTTGATCCCGATGGAAACGCCTAGCAATCGGCTCCATGATTGGGTCATGGCGCAGGGAGAGATCGGCGGTGGTCATGATCGGTGCCGAACGCAATCCCGGCACGTGGGCATCGGGAATCAGATGTTCAGGACGCACGTCCTTGGCGACCCACTGCCAAGCACCGGCAGGGCTCTTGGTCAGCTCCCACTCATAGGTGAACATCATCTCGAAATAGCCTTGATCCCATTGGGTGGGGTTGGGTTTCCAGGCCCCTTCAATGCCGCTGGTGATCGTGTGTTCCGCCTTGCCACTCCCGTAGGTGTTCGCCCAGCCCAATCCTTGGCTCTCCAGCGTTGCCGCCTCAGGTTCCGCCCCCAGGTTGCTGGCGGGCGCAGCGCCGTGACATTTGCCGAAGGTGTGGCCGCCTGCGACCAGGGCCACCGTTTCCTCCACGGTCATGCCCATGCGGGCGAAGGTGTCCCGCACATCTCGGCCCGAGGCCACCGGGTCGGGGTTGCCATGGGGCCCCTCGGGATTGACGTAAATCAGGCCCATCTCAACCGCCGCTAGGGGTTGATCGAGTCCACCATCAGCGGCGTGGCGCTCATCGCCGTTCCAGGTAGTTTCCCGTCCCCAGAACACATCCTCTTCCGGTTGCCAGATGTCGGTCCGACCAGCGGCAAAGCCCAGCGTGGCGAATCCCATTGATTCCAGCGCCACGGTGCCGGCTAGAACAATCAGGTCGGCCCAGGAGATCTGGTTGCCATAACGGCGCTTAATGGGCCAGAGCAGGCGACGGGCCTTGTCCAGGTTGGTGTTGTCAGGCCAGCTATTGAGGGGCGCAAAGCGTTGATTGCCATGGCCGGAGCCTCCCCGGCCATCCGCGATCCGGTAAGTGCCGGCGCTGTGCCAGGCCAGGCGGATGAACAGCCCTCCATAATGTCCCCAGTCGGCCGGCCACCATTCCTGGGAATCGGTCATCAGCGCCCGCAGATCGGATTTCAGGGCCGCGTAGTCCAGCCCGGCAAAAGCTTCTGAGTAGTCGAAGCCTGCCCCGAGGGGATTAGAGGCTGGGTGGTGCTGATGGAGAAGACTAATATTAATCTGATCTGGCCACCACTGTTGGTTTGAGGTGCCGCCAGCAGGGGTTACCGCTCCAACGTGACCACTGAACGGACATTTCAACTCTGACATTGTTTTGGAAACCGCCTTAACGGCAACTATTACTTTTCAGCCATGATCGCTTTCTTGGCGCACGAGCAAGCGTATTCATCCCGGAATCCTGACCGAGTGACACATTTCAGCTGGGATAGGCCTGCGCTTGGCCCGCAGTGGTCGCAGCAGGACCCTATGCCGAGGGCCTAAGGATTGCGGTTGGAGGCCCTGCATTGGGCCCTGGGCCGCCGGTAGCTTTAACCTGATCAGCTCCTAATTTATATCGATCAGGGTAGCCAATTTGGGCCATGGCCTTCAAGCAATTGCGGCAGATCCAGACGATCAGCCGCATGATGCTGGCTGATCAGTCATGGGCTTGCTAGTCAGGATTGGCGTGCTGGTTTCGACGCATTTTTAGGCAGTACTTGCAGCCCCCCGTGGTTTCCAGATGTTTTTCGGGTGTGATTGCAATCAGCTTGACCGGATGGATGCTGCACCGGATTTTTATCGGACTTTTGTAACTTCTGTAGAGAATGTCTGAGTAGTCATATTTGTCGCCGAATCTCGACTTGGCCCTGGCAATGAAAACCTCCCGACTGATCGGACTCCCCATCGATAAGGGTCGCTGATTTCCCTCAGACTAGGTTGCACCGGTCGGCGATCGCCGGGGCCTAGGTTTCGGATGAAGCTCAATGGTCGCCTTGGACGTCAGCCAGGGCGCTGATGTGCTTATTGCCCAATGGGTAGGTTCCTGGCGGTGGCGGCTTGCTCCCATCGTCTGGCAGCACCGTTGTCTGGTGTCAGCCCGCGTCTGGGCGCCTTGGGGCTGCAGCCTCCTGGGCCGCCAGTTCTTCCCGGATCTCAGCCTTGGCCTGCCGCCAGAGAGCTTCCAGTTCCGTAATGTCTTTGCCCTGGAGATCCCCCCCAAGGGCCGCTTCCACCCGTGAAAAGCGATTCAGAAAGCGGCGGTTGGTGCCGGCAAGGCCGGCTTCTGGATCCAGGCCGCACCAGCGGGCCACATTCACCAGGGTGAACATCACATCGCCCAGTTCCTCCTGGGCGTGGGCCTGGTTGCCGCTGGCCACGGCCTCCTTGAGCTCGCCGAGCTCTTCAACCACTTTCTCCCAGACCCCTTCGATTCCGTCCCATTCGAAGCCCGCCGCCGCCGCCTTGCGCGAAATCGTCATCGCCCCTACCAGGGAGGGCTGGCCCCGCACCTTGCTCGCCAGCTGGTCGCTCAGGGGGCTCGGGGAGAGGGCCCCCGCTTGGCCAGGGCCCAGCTCTCCGGCGCGCTCCATTGCCTTGATCGCCTCCCAGCTCCGCTTCACCGCGGCGCTGTCCCCGGCCCGGCCCCGGTTGGCTCCTGTCACTTTTTCGCCTGGCCCCTCGCCAGGTTCGGCCCCTGACCCGGCCGCTGGGTCGTTCCCCGTTTCATTCGCAACAGCGAACACATGGGGATGGCGCCGCACCAACTTGGCGCTCAGGCCGTGGCAGATCGTGGCCAGATCGAAGCGCCCTTCTTCCCTGGCGATCTGGGCGTGCAGCATGACCTGCAACAGCAGGTCGCCCAGTTCTTCGGCCAGGTGGCGATCGTCGCCATGGCGGATCGCATCGGCCACCTCATGGGCCTCCTCCAGCACATAGGGCACCAGGGAGGCATGGGTCTGCTCCAGGTCCCATGGGCAGCCCGCCTCGGGATCCCGCAGCCGCGCCACCACTGCGATGAGGTCGGCCAGCGCCTGCTGAGGGGCCCCTTCCTTCGATGGCACGACGTTTTCGGCCTGGCTTGGGTCGTCCATGGCATGGGAGCTTCTAAGGGCCCCACCCTGTCATTTCCAGGCGTGCGGCGCAGCACCGCAGCTGGTGAAACGTCAGCGGCGGCCCACCTGGTTGCTTGGCCGTCGTCGGCGGCGGCGGCGGCGAGACCGCCGGGTTAGGACGCGCAACAGCCGGGGAGTTTTCGCAACCGGATCACCGTCCTGGATCAGGTGTAGCCAGGCGCTGGTCTCAAGGCCCGTTAGGGCCAAGAGCACCAAGCTGGGATGCTGGCGCCAGAGCTGATGGGCATGGAGCAGCAGGTCCGATGGGGGCGGTGCGCCCCAGGGAGCGAGCAACCACGCCAGCACCATGGCCAATCCGCCCCCATAGGCCAGGCGCCCCAGGGTTCCAATGAATGGACCATGGGAGAGCAGGGAGCGATGCCGCAACACCCTGCGGTAGGGCCACCACAGCAGCTGCAGAGGCCCCCAGCGCCCGGTGGGTCTGGAGCGGGTGTCTAGATCCGGTGAGAGCAGCAGGCCGCCGATGAGGAAGGCAACGGCGGCCGTGGCGCTGCCTATCCAGCCCAGCACGGGCCAGCAAAGCAGGCCAAAGGGCAACGCCAGCACCCAGGTAGCTCGATCATGACTGGATCCGCTGGCCATGACCTCTGCGCAGGGCTGGGGGCAGTGTGGAGGCAGAATGGACCAGCCGCCCGATTAGCTCAGCGGTAGAGCGCCTGCCTTACAAGCAGGATGTCGCTGGTTCGAAACCGGCATCGGGCAT
>JAEMQZ010000151.1 GCA_016463595.1 Synechococcales cyanobacterium SupBloom_Metag_052
ATCCCCCAGCTCCCGGATCCACTGCTGCCGGAGTCACTGCTGCCGGAGTCACTGCTGCCGGAGTCACGGCTGCTGGAGCCACTCCGGAGCCGGCAACGCCGGCCGAAGCGCCCAAGCCAGCGCCGGCACGCCTGCTGCTGGTCGACGACGAACCCGGCCTGCGCACGGCCGTGCAGGCCTACCTCGAGGACGAGGGCTTTGATGTCACCACGGCGGTGGATGGTCTCGATGGCTGGGAGAAGGCCCAGGCCCTGTTGCCCGACCTGGTGCTCAGCGATGTGATGATGCCGCGCCTCGATGGCTACGGCCTGCTCAAGCGCCTGCGGGCCGATGAGCGCCTCGGCGGCACGCCGGTGATCTTCCTCACCGCCAAGGGCATGACCGCCGATCGGATCGAAGGCTTCCAGGCCGGCGTGGATGACTACATCCCCAAGCCCTTCGACCCCGATGAGCTGGTGGCCCGGGTGCGCAACGTGGTGCGCCGCCAGGAGCGCCTGCTGGCCGAGGCAGCCCGCTACGCCGATGCCGACATCGGCCAGATGGCTAAACAGATCACCGAGATCCGTTCCCTGCTGCAAACCGGCGGCCCTAAGAAGGCGGCCGGCCCCGTGCGCCATGAGTTCACCCCCCGGGAAGCCTCGGTGCTGCAACTGGTGGCCGAGGGCTTGATGAACAAGGAGATCGCCCGGCGCCTGGAAACCTCGATCCGCAACGTCGAGAAATATGTGAGCCGCCTATTCACCAAAACCGGCACCTCCAGCCGCACCGAATTGGTGCGCTACGCCCTCGAAAACGGCCTGGTTGAGTAATCCCGAGCCCCGGCCCGATCCCGCCGCTGCGGGCTGGCTCCCCCCAGCCTTCAACCAGGGCTGGACCTACCGCGACCGCCCCGGCCCTGGCCTGGCCAGCGGCACCAGCGTGGCTGGCTATTACGCCAGCCGCTACGGCCATTCCGGCCTGGCGGTGTGGCTGGGGCGGATCGCCGCCGGCGAGGTGCACTGCAACGGCCAGGGGCTCCTGGCCGATGGGCCGCTCGCAGCCTCTGATCGGCTGGCCTGGCGGCGGCCCCCCTGGCAGGAGGCCGCCGTGCCGGACCTGCCCGGCCCCCTCTTCGATGACGGCGACCTGCTGGTGATTGATAAGCCCAGCGGCCTGCCCGTGCTGCCGGCCGGGGGCTGGCTGGAGCACACCGTGCTGCGCCTGCTGGAGCGGCGTCACCGGGGCGACCCCGCCGGTGTGCCCCGGCCCGTGCACCGGCTCGGCCGCTTCACCTCGGGCCTGCTCGTCTGCGCCCGCCAGCCCCAGACCCGGGCCTGGCTGAGCGCCCGGCTCAGGGAGAGCACGGCCCAGGATCCCAGCCAGGCCGCGCCGCTCCCTGGCAAAGGCTGCCGCAAGCTCTACCGCGCCCTTGTGGTGCCCCGGGTGCTGGCGCTGCAACCGGGCGAGTCGCGCCTGATCGAGGTGCCGATTGGCCTACGCGCCCATCCCCAGCTCGGCCAGCTCTGGTGCGCTGCCGCTGATTGCGCTCCGG
>JAEMQZ010000094.1 GCA_016463595.1 Synechococcales cyanobacterium SupBloom_Metag_052
CCTATCGCCCCCCCGTACCGAGCCCCTGTGACCCCACCTGCTAGCCACGCCTCCGTTCCGGTCAACCTTTACAAGCCGAAGGAGCCTTACCTCGGCACGGTGCTCGATAACTACAGCCTGCTGGACGAGGGGGCCATCGGCCGGGTGAACCACATCACCTTTGACCTCTCGGAGGGCAATCTCCATTACGTCGAAGGCCAGAGCATCGGCATCATTCCCGATGGCCAAGATGCCAACGGCAAGCCCCACAAACTGCGCCTCTATTCGATCGCCAGCTCCCGCCACGGCGACAACCTGGAGGACAAGACCGTGTCCCTCTGCGTGCGCCAGCTCCAGTACGAAAAAGACGGCGAAACCATTAACGGGGTTTGCTCCAGCTTCCTCTGCGACATCGAGCCTGGCTCCAAGGTGAAAATCACCGGGCCGGTGGGCAAGGAGATGCTGCTGCCGGCCGACGAGGAGGCCAACGTGATCATGCTGGCCACCGGCACCGGCATCGCGCCGATGCGCGCCTACCTGCGCCGCATGTTTGAGCCGGGCGAACGGGCCCACAACCCCGACTACGCCTTCCGCGGCAAGGCCTGGCTGTTCATGGGCGTGCCCAAAACCCCCAACCTCCTCTACGAAGACGACCTCCAGCGCTACTTGAGCGAGTACCCCGACAATTTCCGCTACACCACGGCGATCAGCCGCGAGCAGGAAAACAGCAAGGGCGGCCGCATGTACATCCAGGACCGGGTGCTTGAGCACGCCGATGAAATCTTCGCCCTGATTGAAGATCCCAAAACCCACGTCTACATGTGTGGCCTCAAAGGCATGGAGCCGGGCATCGACGAAGCCATGGCCGCCGCGGCCGCTGCCAAGGGGCTCGATTGGTCCACCCTGCGGCCCCAGCTCAAAAAAGCCGACCGCTGGCACGTGGAAACCTATTGAAGTCAGGTTCCCAAGACCCCAGGCCCGCCTAACGGCGGGCTTTTTTGTTGGCAGGCGGGTCCACAGGCCGATCCGAGAACCCTCACAGAGGGTCCAGAGCGGGACCTCGGAGCAGCCAGAGCCCGTTCCAGCCGTTAAACCAGGGAGGACAGCCCCCCTCCCATGAACGCCATCCTCACCAATCCCCTACGGGTGGGGCTTCGCCAGGAGCGGGTGATCTCGCCCCAATGCATCGTCATCTTTGGCGCCAGCGGCGACCTCACCCACCGCAAGCTGATCCCGGCCCTATTTGAGCTGTTCCGCCAACGGCGCCTGCCCAGTGAGTTCGCCGTGCTCGGTTGCGCCCGCCGGCCTTGGAGCGATGAAGAATTCCGCAGCCGCATGGCCGAGGCCATGGCCGAGGAGGTGCGCAACCACCAGGTGGCCTGGGATCAATTTGCCAGCTGCCTCTTTTATGAGCCCGTTGATCTGGAGCAACCCGAGCACGTGGTGCGCCTCGGCCAGCGGCTCGAGGGGATCGACCGGCTCAAGGCCACCCGGGGCAACCGCACCTTCTACATGTCGGTGTCACCGGCCTTCTACGGCAGCGGCTGCCGCTCCCTGGCCGCCGCAGGCCTGCTGGCCGACCCCAGCCGCAGCCGGGTGGTGATCGAAAAGCCCTTCGGCCGCGACTACGGCAGCGCCCAGCAGCTCAACAAGGTGGTGGGCGCCTGCGCCCAGGAAAGCCAGATCTTCCGCATTGACCACTACCTGGGTAAGGAAACGGTTCAGAACATCCTGGTGTTGCGCTTTGCCAATGCCATCTTCGAGCCGATCTGGAACCGCAACTACATCGCCAGCGTTCAGATCACGGCGGCCGAAACCGTGGGGGTGGAGGAGCGGGCTGGCTACTACGAAACCTCCGGCGCCCTACGGGACATGGTGCAGAACCACCTCACCCAGATGCTGGCCCTCACCACCATGGAGGCGCCAGGCCGTTTCGATCCCGAGGCGATCCGCAACGAGAAGGCCAAGGTGCTCCAAGCCGCCCGCCTGGCCGATGAACAGGAGCCCTGGAACTGTTGCGTGCGCGGCCAGTACAGCAGCGGCGGCAGCCAGGCCAGGCCCCTGAGCGGCTACCGGCAGGAACCGGGGGTGAACACCAACAGCACCACCGAGACCTACGTGGCGATGAAGCTGTTCATTAATAATTGGCGCTGGCAGGGGGTGCCCTTTTACCTGCGCACCGGCAAGCGCCTGCCCAAGCGCATGAGCGAGGTGGTGCTCACCTTCCGGGAGGCGCCCGTGCACCTTTTTGATGCGGCCGGCGGCAGCCCCACCGCCAACCAGCTGATCCTGCGCATCCAACCCGACGAAGGCGCCGGCTTCATGTTTGAGGTGAAGGCGCCTGGCTCCGGCATGCGCAGCCGTCCGGTGGACATGCACTTCTCCTACGACGAATCCTTCGGCGAACCCAGCGATGAGGGCTATGTACGCCTTCTGGCAGACGCCATGCTCGGCGATCCCACCCTGTTCACCCGCAGCGATGAGGTGGAAGCGGCCTGGCGCCTCTACACGCCCCTGCTGGAACTGATTGAGGACAGTCCCTGGCAGCTGCCGATCCACCCCTACGAATCGGGCACCTGGGGCCCCGGCGCCTCCGACAGCCTGCTGGCCAATGACGGCCTGATGTGGCGCCGACCCTGAGCGGCCTGCCCTGATCCGGCCCGATCCCGAATCCGTTCCACCTCCGACTCCGTTCACCCCCTCGCCCTGCCATGGCCCCCCAGCTCACCCTTCAGGCTCCCCTGGGACTGCCCCCCAGCGAGGTGGCCCCCTACCTGAGCCAACTCTGGAGCCAAGGCCTGCAGGGCTCGACCGGCGCCTCCACCTTCACCCTGGTGGTGTGGGAGCCAGCCTGGCTGGAGCAGCACCTGATCCGCACCGGCCGGGGCGATGGCCCGATCACCGGCCTGGTGAGTGAGGAGCGACTGGAGGCTGCCCGGCTGGCGGTGAGCGAGTGCGGCCTGCCCTTCTCCACGGCACCGATGGCCCCCGATTTGGCCTGGGCCCTGGGCCAGCTGGGCGGCGATCACCAGGCCCAGGACCTGCGCGGCCAATTCGTCAGCGGCGCCATCAGCGCCCTGATGCCGCGGCGCCTGATCACCCTGGCCGCCACCCTCGCCGCTGACCACCCCCTCGAAACCATGGTGGCGGCCTATTGCCCCCTGCCCGAGGAGGGCGGCACCGGCGGGGCCTGCGGCGATGTGGTGGTGCTCCGGGGCGGCATGGGGGCCCTGCGCCAGGGCCTGGGCCTGATCTCGCCCCTCGTGGGTGATGAGATGCCCTGCTGGGTCTGGTGGAACGGCTCCCTCGATGAGGCCCCAGAAATGCTGGACGCCCTGGCACCAATCCCCCGGCGCCTGATGGTGGACAGCTCCTTGGGCACCCCAAGGCGCTGCCTCGACCTGTTGGTGGAGCGGATCGGCGCCGGCCAGGCCGTGAACGACCTCAACTGGCTACGGCTGCGCAGCTGGCGCGAATCCCTGGCCATGGTCTTCGACCCCCCCAGCCGCCGCGATGCCCTCAACCACGTGGTGCAGCTCGACATCGATGTGGAGGGCAACCACCCGGTGAAGGGGCTGCTGCTGGCCGCCTGGATTGCCGACAGGCTTGGCTGGCACCTGGAAAACAGCTTCGTAGTCCCCACTGGTGAATCCAGCGGCGATGGTTTTGGGGCCGAATTCAGGCGCAGCGATGGCGAAACCGTGCACTTCCGGCTGATGCCGGTGCCGGTGGGCGTCCCCAAGGCCCACCCCGGCGCCCTGGTGGGCCTGCGCCTGATCTGCTCCCCCGGGGAGCAGCCACCCCTCTGTGTGATCCTTTGCTCCGAATCGGGCGGCTGCATGCGGCTCGAATCCGGCGGTATGGCCAGCATGGAACTGGTCGAGGAGGTGGTGGCCCTGCCGAACGAAAGCGAAGAGATGGAGGTGGCCCGCCTTCTCGGTGGCGGCCATGACACCACCAACCCCCTGATGGCCGCCGCCGTGCCCCTGGCTGCCAAGCTGCTTGCCCAGTAACCCCCAAGCCCGCCAATGCGGGCCCTAGACCCGATGGCCTGGCGGAACCGATGGCCTGCCTGATCGCTGCCCCCTGCAGCGGCAGCGGTAAAACCCTGGTCAGCCTGGCCCTCAGCGCCCTGGTGCGCCGGAGGGGCCAGACCATCCAGACCTTCAAGGTAGGGCCCGATTACCTCGACCCCCAGCTGCTGGCCCGGGTCAGCGGCAGGCCCTGCCGCAACCTCGATCCCCTGCTTTGCGGCGAGGCCTGGGTGCGGCGCAGCTTCTTGGGCTTCGGCAGCCAGGCCGACCGCTGCCTGGTGGAGGGGGTGATGGGGCTATTCGATGGCCGCGGCTCCAGCGCCGAAGGCAGTTCGGCGGCCGTGGCCCAGCAGCTGAAATTGCCGATCGTGCTGGTGGTGGAGGCCAGTCGCCAGGCGGGTTCCCTGGCCGCCCTGGTGCGGGGCTTCCGCGACCATGACCCCGGCCTGACGATCGCCGGGGTGGTGCTCAATGGTGTCGGCAGCGAGCGGCACCGGGCCCTCCTCGGCGAAGCCCTGGCGGCGATTGCCATGCCGCTGCTGGGGGTGCTGCCCCGCCACGACAGCCTGGAGTTGCCCTCCCGCCACCTGGGGCTGGTGCCCCCGGGCGAACTTGCCGATCTGGAGCAACGCCAGGGCGAGTGGGCTGCCCTTGGCGAACGGCACCTGGACCTGGAGCAGCTTTGGCCCCTAATGGATCCACCCCAGGCCCCCGCCGATGGTCTGGCCCCGATCACCTGGCTGCGCCAGCAGGGCGCAGGTGCGGCCCCAGCCGAGGCCGAGGCTGGGACTGGGACTGGGGCCGGGGGCGCTAGCCCTGCTGAATTGGCCCCGGCCGGCGATCCCCTGCCCATCGCGATTGCCAGCGATCAGGCCTTCCACTTTCGCTATCCCGAGGCAGCCGAACTACTGGAAGCCGAGGGGCTGGCGGTGCGAACCTGGTCCCCCCTAGCCGATGAGCCCCTGCCTGCGGGCTGCCGGGCCCTGGTGCTGCCAGGCGGCTACCCGGAACTGCATGGGGCCCAACTGGCCCACAGCCTGCGCAGCCTCGGGGAGCTGCGCCGAGCTGCCGCCGTGGGCCTGCCGATCTACGCGGAATGCGGGGGCCTGCTTCTCCTCGGCCAGGAGCTGGTCGATCCGGCCGGCCAGGCCCACTCCTTGGCCGGGATCCTGCCCTTCCGGGCCCGGCGCGGCAGCCTCAGCCTGGGCTACCGCCAGACGGTCGCCCAAGGGGACGGGCTGGTGGTGCGCCGCGGTGAGACCTGGCAAGGGCATGAGTTCCATCGCTGGCAGCTGGAGCCCTTGTCACAACCTGCAACAGCCTTGTGCGGGTCCCAGCCCCTGTGGCAGCTTGACGGCTGGGGTCATCCCGCGAGGATCGAAGGATGGAGCACAGCGACTCTGCACGCCAGCTGGGTGCACCTTCATTGGGCTGGATGTTCGATGATCCCTCGCCGGCTGCGCAACGCAGCCGCGCAAACCTCCGCCGCGACTGGCACCACGTGGAGCGGGGCGAACCCCGCTCGCCCACCGTCCTCGAGCGCTGGAGCCTGAAGGTGCGCGGCCAGGTGCAAGGGGTGGGCTATCGGGCCGCCTGTAACCGCCGGGCCCGGGAATTGGGCTTGAGCGGCTGGGTGCGCAACTGCGCCGACGGCTCGGTGGCCATCGAGGCGGAAGGGCCGATCAACCAACTCAACGAACTGCGCCTCTGGTGCGAGAGGGGTCCCAGTGGGGCCCAGGTGCAGGGGGTGACCTCCAGCCTGCTCTCCCCCTGCCGGGATGATTGGTTCGAAGTGCGCCCCTGAGCCGCCCCCTGCTCAGGGGCCTGACAAACCACCGCTGGCTAACCCCCTTTGGACACCCCTGAACTCTGGCTGCTGCGCCATGGGGCGACCGCATGGTCCCGCCACCTGGCTGGCCCTGCTCCTGCCCCTGGGGGCCGTGGCGATCCGCCGCGACCGGGTGCTCC
>JAEMQZ010000028.1:0-5322 GCA_016463595.1 Synechococcales cyanobacterium SupBloom_Metag_052
GGAGGTGCTGGGCCTGCGCGCCGATGGCTTCCACGAGCTGGCGATGGTGATGCAGAGCCTTGATCTGGCCGACCGGCTGGTGTTTAACCCCACCGCCGATGGCCAGATCAGCCTGAGCTCTGACAACCCGGAGCTGCCCACGGACGGTTCCAACCTGATCGTCCGCGCCGCCGAGCTGCTGCGGGCCCGCTCGGGCTTGCCGGAACTGGGCGCCCGCATCGAGCTGCAGAAGCGCATTCCCATTGGGGCCGGCCTGGCGGGGGGCTCCAGCGATGGCGCAGCCGCCCTAGTGGGGCTCAATGCCCTCTGGGGCTGCGGCTTTGCGGCGGCGGAACTGCAGGCCATGGCCACGGCCCTTGGCTCTGACATGCCCTTCTGCCTAGATGGCGGCACCCAGCTCTGTTTCGGCCGCGGTGAACGGCTCGAACCCCTGGAGCTGGCCCAGCCGCCCAGCCTGGGGGTGGTGCTGATAAAGCATCCCCAGGCGAGTGTCTCCACCCCCTGGGCCTATGGCCGCTGCCGCGAGCTGCGCGGCGATTTCTACCTAGAGCTCGAGGCCGATTTCGAACAGCGGCGCCAGGCCCTGCGCCAGGGCCCCCTGGTGGCGGCCCTGGCCGGCGAGGGTCCCTTGCCGCGCTTGCGCAACGACCTGCAGGCGGTGGTGGAACCGCAGGTGGGGAGCGTGGGTGAGGGGCTGGCGCTGCTGCGCGGCCTTGATGGGGCCCTGGCCGTGGCCATGAGTGGCTCCGGTCCCAGCCTGTTCGCCCTCTTCGAGGACCTGGCGGCCGCTTCAGCGGCCCTGGCGACCCTGGCGGCCCCCCTGGAGGCTGCCGGCTTTGAGTCCTGGTGCTGCCGCTGCACCGGCTCGGGTGCCACCCTGGATCCAGCTGCGGCACCGTTGTGAGTGACTCCCCACCCAGCCCCCTGACCGAGCCTGTTGTCGAGCCATTGAGCGAGGCAGCGGCCAAGCCGATGTCCCAGAGCTCTGGCGTCCAGCTCCCCGGGGACACCAGCGACGAGCCCACCGCCCGGGGGGCAACCGTGCCCATGCCGATGACCAAGCCGGGCAGTCAGTTGTCCGCAAGCCTGGATGCCAACCAGCCCGACGCGGCCAGCAGCGAGCCAACCGGGCCGAGCCCCAAGCACCCGGTGTCCTATCTCACCGGATCCGTCACCAGTGCGCTGATGGCCTGGTTGTGCCTGCTCTTCTCCCAGCGGGTGGTGATCCACTTCAGCCTGCATCCGCCCCATTACTCGGCCCGGTTCGCCCAGTCGATCGCCACGGCCCTCAAGACCTTGATTATCGGCATGGGGTTCCTCTCCACCTTCTCCTGTGCCTTCGTGGCCCTGGGGCTCTTTCTGGTGTTCATCCGCAGTCTGAGCCGGGCCGAGGCCCCGGGGGCTTCCTAAACTCAGTTCAAGCAATTGCGACCTCCGGCTGCCATGACCGTCCACGACCTGGAGCTGCTGGTGCTGCTGCTCTCCCCCGGGATGCTGCTGTCGGTGCTGCTGCTGGTCACCTTCGCCGCCGGCGGTTGATCCTGGGACGTCGATGATCAAGCGGCCTTCCCGGTGGAGCTTGAGATAGGTTGGCCGCTCCCCCCGGCAGCGGCCGGGACCGCAACCCCGCCGTGGCAGAGACGCTTCTCTTCAACGCCTTGCGCGAAGCCATCGACGAAGAGATGGCCCGCGACCCCTACGTCTGTGTGATGGGTGAGGACGTCGGCCAGTACGGCGGCTCCTACAAGGTCACCAAGGATCTCTACGAGAAATACGGCGAGCTGCGGGTGCTGGATACCCCGATCGCCGAAAACGGTTTTACCGGTATGGCGGTGGGTGCCGCGATGACAGGCCTGCGGCCGATCGTCGAAGGCATGAACATGGGCTTCCTGTTGCTCGCCTTCAACCAGATCTCCAACAACATGGGGATGCTGCGCTATACCAGCGGCGGCAATTACACGATTCCCACGGTGGTGCGGGGACCGGGTGGGGTGGGTCGCCAGCTCGGCGCTGAACACAGCCAACGCTTGGAGGCCTATTTCCACGCCGTGCCCGGCATCAAGATCGTGGCGGTGAGCACTCCCACCAATGCCAAGGGCCTGATGAAGGCGGCGATTCGCGACAACAATCCCGTGCTCTTCTTTGAGCACGTGCTTCTCTACAACCTCAGCGAAGAGATCCCCACGGGTGATTACATCTGCGCCCTCGACCAGGCCGATGTGGTTCGGGAAGGCAAGCATGTGACGATTCTCACCTACTCCCGCATGCGCCACCACTGCCTCAAGGCGGTTGAGCAGCTCGAAAAGGAGGGCGTGGATGTGGAACTTATTGATTTAATTAGCCTTAAGCCCTTCGACATGGAGACGGTCGCCCGCTCGATCCGCAAAACCCACAAGGTGATGGTGGTCGAGGAATGTATGAAGACCGGCGGCATTGGCGCCGAATTGATCGCCCTGATCACCGAGCATTGCTTCGACGAACTTGAAGCCCGGCCGATTCGGCTCTCCAGCCAGGACATCCCAACCCCCTACAACGGCGCCCTGGAAAACCTCACAATCATCCAGCCCCACCAGATCGTCGCGGCGGCCAAGCAACTTCACTCCGGCCAACTCTGATATGGCACGTCAACAGGGGTGGTTTGCCCTGATCCTGGCCCTGGCGATTGCGGCCGGCGCCCTGCTCGCCAGCTTCCCTCTGCAATTGGGGCTTGACCTCCGCGGCGGCAGCCAGTTGACCTTGCAGGTGTTGCCGAGCGGCCGCGTCAAGACCGTCGAGAAAGAGCAGCTCGAAGCCGTCAAGGACGTGCTCGAGCGCCGTATTAATGGCCTGGGTGTGGCCGAATCCACCCTCCAGACCGTCGGCAACGACCAGCTCGTGCTGCAGCTGCCCGGCGAGCAGGACCCCAGCCGCGCCGCCAAGGTGCTCGGCACCACGGCCCTGTTGGAGTTCCGCGTGCAGAAGGCCGGCACTGAGGCCGAGATGCAGGGGCTGCTGAAGCTCAAGCGCCAGGTGGATGCGGTGCTGGCTCTGCGCAAGCCCAAGGCGCCCGCTGCGGACAACAGCACCGATCAGCCGGTGGAAGCGAAACCCAGCCTCTCGGCTGAGGATCTGGCCAAGGCACTCACCTCCCTGGGGCTGGGCGTGCCCCCCGGTGCCTCGGAAACGGACCAGCTTGAGCTTCTCTTGAAAGAAGTCAACCGCCGGGTGGTGGCCCTGTTTGAGCCCTCCAGCCTCACGGGCAAGGATCTGGTCAGCGCTGGCCGCCAGCAGGATCAAAGCGCCAATGGTTGGGATGTGACCCTGGCCTTCAACCGGGAGGGTGGCGAAAAGTTTGCCACCCTCACCCAGTCGATCGCCGGCACGGGCCGGCTGCTGGGCATCGTGCTCGATGGCCGCTCGATCAGTGAGGCCAGCGTCGGGCCCGAGTTCAAGGCCGCCGGCATCGCCGGTGGTTCGGCCAGCATCTCCGGCCGTTTTACGGCCGATGAGGCCCGGGATCTGGAGGTTCAGTTGCGGGGCGGTTCCCTGCCCCTACCGGTGAAGGTGATTGAGGTGCGCAGCATCGGCCCCTCCCTGGGGGCGGAAAATGTGCGCACCTCCCTGGTGGCGGCCCTTTCGGGCCTGGCCTTAGTGGCGGTGTTCATGGTGGTGGTCTATCGGCTGCCAGGGGTGGTATCGGTGCTGGCTCTGGCCCTCTATTCACTCTTTAACTTGGGCGTCTATTCCCTGATTCCGGTCACCTTGAGCCTGCCTGGTATCGCTGGGTTCATCCTCTCGATCGGCATGGCCGTGGATGCGAACGTGTTGATCTTTGAGCGCATCAAGGAAGAGCTGCGCGCCGGCAATAGTTTGATTCGCTCGATCGATACGGGCTTTTCGCTCGCCTTCTCCTCGATCCTTGATGGCCATGTCACTGGCCTGATCAGCTGCATCGCCCTCTTCACCTTGGGCACGGGCCTAGTCAAGGGCTTTGCCGTGACCTTGGCGATTGGCCTGGTGCTGAGCCTGTTCACCGCCCTGACCTGCACCCGCGCCCTGCTGCGGCTGTTGATGAGCTACCCATCCCTGCGCCGCAGCAGCTACTTCCTGCCGCTGGCCCAGCTTCCCCCGGCGTCCACCTGAGACCACCTCCAAGCCTGTGACCGTGACCGAGAGCCCCACCCCCCGTTTCCGCATCAGCCAGCACAAGCGATTGGCCTGGTGGGGCTCGGGTCTGGCCTGCCTGTTGAGTGTGGTGGGCTTGCTGGTCAGCTGGCTTAGCCCTGGCATTGGGGCCCCCCTGAAGCCGGGTCTTGACTTCACCGGTGGCACCCAGATCCAACTGGAGCGCCAATGCGTGCTTTCCGCTTGTGGCTCGATCACGGTCGACCAGATTCAGGCTGGCCTGGTGACCCTCCCCTTGCCGGCGAAGGCCAAGGAGCAGGCCCCCAGCCTCACGAGTGCCAAGGTCCAACTGCTTGATGGTGGCCAGACGCTGCTGCTGCGCTTACCGGTGCTAGAGGCAGACCAGAGCCAGGCGGTGATCGCCGGCATCGATCGCTTGGCCGGCCCCCTGAAAACAACTGGTACCTCGGTGAATACCATTGGCCCCACCCTGGGCTCCCAGTTGTTGCAGGGAAGCCTGGTGTCGTTGCTGGTCAGTTTTGCGGCAATCGCCCTCTATATCACCTTCCGCTATGACCGGGTCTTCGCCTTCCTGGCGATCGTGGCCCTGGCCCATGATGTGATCATTACCTGTGGACTATTTGCCTGGCTCGGTATCTTTTTTGGCATTGAGGTCGATTCGCTCTTTGCGGTCTCATTGATTACCGTTGCCGGCTATTCAGTGACCGATACCGTTGTCGTCTTTGACCGCATTCGCGAACAGAAAAAAGCCTTGGCCCAGCTGTCATTGATCGAGCAGGTTGATGTGGCCGTGGATGCCACCTTGACCCGTTCCCTCTACACATCCTTAACGACCCTGTTGCCCCTGCTGGGCCTGATCTTCTTTGGCGGAGCCAGTTTGTTCTGGTTCGCCGTGGCCTTGGCCGTGGGAATTGGCGTGGGAAGCTGGTCCAGCATTGGTGTGGCCCCCACCCTGCTGCCCGTGCTGTCCCGGCGCTGATGGGGCGTGTCTCCTGGCTAGTTGTTGTGCTAGCCGTTTTAGCGATTGTTGATTTATGGAGTGAATTGCAGCTGCTTGGTGAGCACTTCACTTGGTCTTCGCTTGGTTATGCCGTTGGCCAGCACCCCCTAGCTGTATTCGTGTTGCTGCTACTGATCTTGAGGCCGATTCGACTGCGCTGAATGGGTCGATCGACAAGGCTGATTAAGAAGGCTGAT
>JAEMQZ010000028.1:5422-23494 GCA_016463595.1 Synechococcales cyanobacterium SupBloom_Metag_052
CTGGGGCCCACCAGTTGCGAGGACGCCTACCAGTTGTCCATGATTTCTTCCACCAACACCTTCTGGGCGATCACCTGCAGTACCACCACCCCCGGCAGGGCCAGCAGCACCCCGGGCAGGCCCAGCAGGGCCCCTAGGCACAACTGGGACATCAGGGCCACCGTGGGCAGCAGGTTGACCGTGCGGCTGAGCAGGATTGGCGTGAGCAGGAAGGCTTCGCCGTTCTGGAGCACCATCCGCAACACCAACACCTGGGCCACCTTGCCCGGAGACACCAGTAGGGCCATGGCCAGGGGCAGCAGGGTGGCCACGGTCGGACCGATCGTGGGCACGAAGGTGAGCAGGCCGCAGACCAGGGCACTCAGGAGGGCCAAGGGCACCTTCAGGGCCGCTAGGCCAGCCCAGGTGAAAAGAAACACGCTGCTGGCCGAGATGGTCATGCCGGCCAGCCAGCCGCCGAGGGCCTGGCGGCAGTCCCGCAGCAGGTCGGCCATTAGGGGCCGGTAGGTCTTGGGGGTGGCGGCCAGCACCAGCCGCTGGTGACTGCGGGGATCAAGGGCCAGCAGGATCGCCAATAACCCCATCAACACCAGTTGGATCGTGCTGTTAGCCGCGCCGCCCGCAAAGCCCAGCAGCTGGCTGCCAAGGGGTTGCAACTTGTCCCAGCTGGCAAAGGTGGTGATCTGGCGCTCGATGCTGTTCAGGGCCGGCACTTCTGTGGCGAAGTGGCTGAGCCGTTGCAGCAGGATCGGCGCCAGGCGCGTGAACTCCTGGGCCTGGGCGATCAGATCCGGCAGCAATACGCCTCCCAGCTTCCAGCCCACCACCACGATTAACGCAATCACAATCAGCAACGCCAGGGGCCGCTGCAGAGGCAGCAGGCGGCGCAGCAGGCTGACTGGCACATCAAGGGCCACCGCCACCACCACGGCGCCAAAGAGCACGAGCAGGACCCAGCGCAGTTCCCAGGCCATCAGCCCCAGGACCACCAGGGCCAGCAGGCCGAGCAGGGTTCTTCCGTTCATGGGGACCGGCTCAAACAGTTACATCAGCTGCTGGACCTGGGGAGTTGACCAGATGGGTGCTTCAGGGCAGGTGCCCGAGGCCCAGACCCGTTGATGTTGCCAGACGCTGCTGCTTCCAGGGGTCTAGGAGGTCACGGATCAGCAATTCCCGCACCAGCACCTGGAGGCAAACCGCCAGCGGTAGGGCCAGGACCAGCCCCAGGGGCCCGAATAACACCGTGAAGCCGAATTGGGCGATCAGCGTTAGTCCGGGCAGGAGTTTGACCTGGTGATGCATCACCGAGGGGGTGATCACGTAGCTCTCGAGGTTCTGGATCAGCACATAGAGCCCCAGCACGGCCAGGGCCTTCCAGGGGGACACCAATAGGGCCACTGACATGGGAAACAGGGTTCCCAGGGTGGGGCCCACATTGGGGATCACATTCAGCAGCCCAGCCAGCAGGGCGTTGGCCACCACCAATTTGACGCCCAGCAGGGACAGGCCGATGCCGGCCAGCAGACCCACGCAGCAGGAGCTGATCAGCACTCCTCCCATCCAGCTGCTCAGGGCCTCACCACAGAGCAGCAGGGCCTTGCGGAAGCGCCGGCGGTAGAAGGAGGGAACCAGCAGGATCGCCACTTCCCGGTAGGCGCCCGGTTGGGCCGAGATCATCAGGCTCACGGCCAGCACAAACAGCACCTGAATCAGGGCACTGCCCAAACTGCCGGCAAATCCCAACAATTTCAGGGCTCCACCGCCCAGGCCCGCGGCGAGTGCGCCGCCTCCGGCAGGGGCCCCGGGCTGGCTTGGGGTCAGCCACTGGCTGGCGGATGGCCCTCCCTCCAGGAGGCTTTGGCCATCAATGAGATGGGTGGTTTGGTCGAGACCTTGCTGAATCAATCGGATCAGCACCGCAAAGGCCGCCGGAAGTTGGCGCAGCAACTGGCTGAATTGGTCCACAAAGGGGGGAACCAATAGGGCCCCAAGCCCCAGGCCCAGCACTAGCAGGCCCAGGAGGGTCACTCCTAGGGCCAGGGGCCTCGGCCAACCCAGCCGGCGCTGCACCACTCCCACGGCCGTGCAGAGGGCCATGGCCAGCACGATTGCGGCAAAGACGTGGATCAACACGTCCCGCAGGCTCCAGAGCAGGATTAGGGCGGAGGCCGTGCCCAGCAGGGTCAGCCAGTGGCCGAATTTCAAGCGTCCTCCTGGCCCACCTCGTCGTCGTTGTCGTCGTCTTTGCCGGCGAAGCCCATGCCATTGCTATCGGCGTAGCGCTGGGCGAAGCGCATGAAACGCTCGAAATCGGCGGTGGTTTTCCAGGTGAAGGTCGCTTCCAAGGCGCTGGCCTTGCCATTGACGAAACGGGCGTTGACCTCCCGGGTCACCAACTGGCCCTCTTCATCGACCAGGTACATGCCACCGATGTCGCCGATGGCCTCAGGGGCCAGGGCTTTAGGACCCTCAAACACGAACAGGGCTTGGCCGGTGCGGCCATCGCGCGAGCGGGTTAGCCGGATGTCGGGCACCACCGGCTCGTCCACACCGGGGAAGAACTGAATGGCGGCCATGCCTGTGCCCACAAAAACCGATCTTAATCTGGGCCCAGCCGCGGCTGAATGGGGCGGATCAGCCCCGCTGCCAGCAGCTGCTCGGCCGCCTCTGGGGCCGGGGCGAGGCCGATGTCCCAGGGCCTGGGCCGTTCCCCTACCGGCCCTGGGGCTGCCAGGGCTGGGCGCCCCTCGAGACCATGGTCGTAGCAGCGGTCGTAGTAGTCGAGGATTTGCCGGCAGGCTTCATGCCAGTTTTCCTGGGCAATTGCCTCCAGGGCTAGGGCGGTGCGCTGGGGCCCCAGTCGCCTGGCGATCCGTTGGGTGGCCTCGGCTAGGGCGCACTGCCCCTGGGTGCCATACAGAGCCACGAGGTGATCGAGCCGGGCCTCGACGGGGCGTTGCACCGCCAGCAGCGGCGCCTGTTGCATCTGGCGCCAGAGCCCAATCGGAATTCGACAGCGGCCGACCTGGGCGCTTTCATCCTCCAACCAGATCGTCTCCGCCTCGCGCAACGGCCAAAGGGCTGAGGCCAGCAGGTTTTCGAAGTGCTCGCTGCTCGGTTGCTCGGCCTGGCCCAGCCCACCGAAACTGCTGCCCCGGTGGTTGGCAAGCCCCTCCAGGTCGATCACTGCCACCCCCCGCGCTTGCAGTTCCAGCAGCAGCTCGGTTTTGCCGCTGCCGGTGCGGCCCCCCAGCAGGCGCAGGGGCCAGGGTTGCCCAAACAGGGACAGGGTCCAGGACCGATAGGTCTTGTAACCCCCTTGCAGCACCACCACCGGTAGATCCAGGCCTTGGGCCAGCCAGGCGACGCTCTCGGAGCGCATGCCGCCGCGCCAGCAGTGCAGCCGCAAGGGGGCTGCCGGCGTCAGCGCCGCCAGTTGCACCAGCTGCTGGCCCAGGCTCTCCAGGCGGGGGCCTACGAGGGCCAGGCCTTCCAGCACGGCGGCCTGGCGGCCTTTGTGTTTGTAGGTGGTGCCCACCTGGGCACGTTGGCCGTCATCGAAGAGGGGCAGGTTGTGGGCGCCAGGTATGTGGCCTTGGCGGAACTCGCCGGGGCTGCGCACATCGACCACCACTCCCTGGCCGCCAAGAAAAGTCTCAATTGCAAGCCGCATGTGCTGGGGTGCCTGGGGCGTCGGCGCTTGGCCTGGCCTGACATAGTGTCCCCAGGCTGGCGCACCGTCAGGCCGGCCCGTGCCCATGCTTTCCGGACCACCCGCCATCACCACGGCCAGCCCCGACCAGCTCCTCGACCGTTTTGTCAGCAGCTCGGCCCGCCAGCGGCGGGGGCTACTCGCCGGCTTGGACCAGCAGGTCGAGCAGATCCGGCCCCTGATCGGAGATCGGCTCGACCGGCTCGATGCCACCGGTGATGACTGGGCGTCTGGCAGTTTGATCCAGCTGCTGCTCCAGCAGGACGACGTCCTTAGCCAGGCTTTCCGCCAGCGCCATCGGTCCGGCTGGCTAGCCGTGACCAGCGCCCAGGGCCTGGACTACGGCCCCCTAGAGGCGGCCCTGATGGCCCAGGACTACGAGCTGGCCGATCGCATCACCAGTGAGATCCTGCGCCAGTTGGCGGGCCCGGCCGCCGTGACGCGTGGTTACGTTTATTACAGCGAAGTGCCACCGATCGCCGCGGTGGACTTGGAAAGTCTCGATCGCCTCTGGCTCACCTATTCCCAGGGCCGTTTCGGCTTTTCCGTGCAACTGCGCCTGCTGCGCAGTTGTGGCGACCGCTGGGACAGGCTCTGGCCGAAATTGGGCTGGAAATTGAATGGCACCTGGACCCGCTATCCCGGCTCCTTCACCTGGTCGCTTGCGGCCCCCGAAGGACACCTGCCCCTGGTTAACCAGCTGCGGGGGGTGCGCCTAATGGATGCCCTGCTGAGCCATCCCGGCCTCCTGGGTCGCTTGCCTTCCTAATTGCAGGATTGCCCATTGGGCTCGATCAATTTTTGGCTGCGCTCTCCTGCGGGCTAGGTTGAATCCAGTCCAAACCAAGCGGCGATGCTGATGCGCTGGACTGATTTCATCACTCCCTCGACGCTGCAACTGGCGCCCCTGGTGGAGGTATTGCTGGAACCGATCCAGTGCGCTCAGCAGCTTGCCACCCTGCAACTCGGGCTCCAGGAAGTGCTGGTCAATGCGGTGCGCCATGGCAATGGCAATGACCCGCGCAAATGCCTGCGGGTGCGCCGGATCCTCACCCCCCGTTGGCTGATTTGGCAGGTGCAGGATGAGGGCCTGGGCCTAATGCCCCAGCAACGGGGGTGCGTCTTACCACTGGAGCCCCACGCCCCGGTCGGCCGGGGCCTCTTCCTGATCCACCATTGCTTCGATGACGTGCGCTGGAGCCGCCGCGGCAACCGGGTGCAAGTGTCGGCGCGCCGCATCGGTTGGGCTCCATGGCTAGGGCTCAATTGGGTGGGATAGCCCCAGGGCGGCCGTTCCGTGCTGGGGGCAGCCGGGATCGCGCAGGTCCCCCTTTAACCAGGCCAGGGCGTTCTCGACTAGGGCGATGCTGGCCAGGCGTTGCTGGGTGGCCACGGGGGCCTGGGGCGGGTTGGCCGGATCCAGCAGCAGCACCAGGGCCGCTGCCAACTGTTCGGCGGCGCGCCGTTGGGGCTGGCCCTTGAGGGCATGCCACTGGCGATCGGTGATGGTGAGCAGTTGATGCAGCTGGGCGCCGCAGCCAGCGCTGCCCTCGGGCCAGCTGGCGGGTTGCGGCGCTTGGGGCCTCTCAGGAACCACTGGACGGGGAGCGGGGGTTGGCCCCATCCTGGCGCCATGGCCAAAGCCCGACGTTCCCCAGTCCAGCGGACCCCAGTCCAGCCGACTCGCTGGTTACACCAGTTGGCCGGCCTGCTGGCCGAAGTCAGCCGGGCCGAACGCTTGGGTGAAGGCGACAGCAGCCTGGCCAGCCGCCGCCTGCGCCAGCGGATGCTCCTGGCCCAACGGTTGTTTGATCCCCTACCCAAGCCGCTGCGGGCCAACCGATGGCCAGAGGAGGTGGTCTGGACGGCCCTGCGCTGGGGCGGACCGGCCCTGGTGCTGGCCCTTTGGCTGCACCGCTGAGGGCCGCCAAAGGTGGCCAAGGCCCTTGCCTGCCCCTGCCTAGACCTTGGCCCGGATGATGGGCCCCAGTTCTGGCACGGCCCCCTCCAGGTCAGGGGCTCCGGCCTGATCGGGCAGGTTGCGACCGCGCAGCCAGGCCGCCCGCAGGGTCTTGCGGCGCTGGTCTTCGGTAAGGACGAGCCGATCGGCTGCTGTCACTGGGCTTTCCCCGGGGAGCACAGGGGTGCGCAAGCAGATGCCGAAGCCGTGGGCTTCCACCTGAACGGTTCCCTCCATCAGCACGGTTTGGAAGGTCCAGCCCTCCAACCACCTCACGCTGAACGGATTAGCCATTCGATCGTTGTTCCAAAGTTAATGAACCCTATTGGCCAGCAGCGTTGAGCCAAGGGGCCGGTCAGGACTTCGAGGCTGTCCAGATGCGCGTCATCAGGTGGGATTCGGCGCGAACGGCCTTGAATCCCGCCGCAGTTAGGCGGGCGTCAATGTCATCGCCGATGTAATCGCGGTAATAGGGCTCGTGGAACATGCGACGGAAATTCTCCATGGCGGGGCGGAATTGGGGCGAATCAGCTAATTGCACGGAATCTGCGAGCACCAGCACACCGCCGGGTTCGAGCACGCGCCAGCAGTCGTTCAGCACGTTTTGACGCGCCTCAGCCGGCAGCTCATGCATTAGGAACACGCAGCTCACGCCCTGCATGCTGGCGTCGGCAAAGGGCATGGCTTCGCCATTGCCTTGGACGAGCTGGGGCAATTCGTTGGGCAGCTGGCTGAGCCAGCGGTTGGCCTGGCGCAGGTAGGCGTCGGAGAGGTCCAGGCCCACGAGGCGGGCCTGGGGTAGGGAGGCGCGGATCTGGCGCAGGGTGCGGCCCGTGCCAGTGGCCACATCGAGCACCCGCAGCTGGCTGGCGGGCCGGTCGGCGAAGGCCCTCAGGCCCCAGACCAGGGGCTTGAGGATGCGCCGCCGCATCGGATCGGCGGTGCCATTGAACAGGAGTTCCACCTGTAGGTCGTAGAGGGAGGCGGAGTAGTCGCTGAGGTAGCCGTCGGTTTGGTGGTGGAAGTTTTGGAGGTAGTAGCTGGGATAGTCGCTGCGGTTCACCGTGGTCGGCAGATCGTCCACGCGGCGTTGTTTGCGGCGGTTCCAAGTGGCGGGCAGATCCAGCCAAACCAGTGGATAGCGGCTGGCCCATTCCAGCCAGGGAGCATCAAAGAGCAGGGAGGGGGGATAAATCCCCTGCTCCGCTTCCTCCCAGTCCACATCGAGTAGGCGTTGAAAGGAGGCCTGCATGGCCTGCAGCATCTCGGGCGGCACCGCCACCGTGCTTGGCGCGCCTTCTGGAGCCAGGGCACCCATGAGGCGCAGGCTGACTTCCTTATGGGCCAACCCCATCAGGCTCTTGCCCTGCTGCAGGGTCTGGTAAGCCAGTCGGGTCAAGGGGGCTGCCATCGCGCGTCAACAGGGCCGTTGCTGGGTCCATTTCAACGGATTGGTCTTGCAGATGTGGCTTTGGGGCCAGCCTTGGTTGGATTGGCTCCAGACCCAGTCGCCCAGCCAGCCCAGCCCAGTCCCAGGAGCCCAGCCAGCCGGCACGAACTTTGATGGCGCTACTGGCCGTTTGGTAGCAACTGCTACAGAATTAGCGGTGTCGATGTCTCGCAGGTGCCTTGCCATGGCGTTCCCGACCCCGTCCCTTCATCCGGTTGATCCAGAATTTCTGGCCTGGGCCAGGACCAACCAGCGCCAGAAGCGCCTCAAGGCGGCCCTGTCTGCCCAGCTCATCAGCCACCCCGATCCCTTTGATAGCGGCGATGTGGCGGGCCAGGTGCAGGCCTGGGCCAAGCGCCAGGCCCAGGCCCGCCGCCTGCAGGCCAGTGCCATGGCCCACCTGCGCCACAGCTAGGTCCCGTAAGGGCGGCAACCAGGGATGGCCGCTGGGCCGGTTCTGGCATCATCAAGACACCTGTGCATGGTGGTCCAGCGGGACCCTCCAGATCGGGCCTGGTGCTGGTTAACCAGCCAACTACTGCAGCCGCGCCGTGCCCCCCGAATCCCCCGCTTGCCCTGCCTTGGCAGCGCCCGTTCCCCTGGTGCTGGTCCATGGCATCTGGGACACGCCCCGCCTATTTGGGCGCCTCGAAGCAGCCCTGGCCGGCCGGCGGACCCCCCTGTTGATCCCCCACCTCCCCCATGGCCTTGGCTTTCGGCCCCTGGAGGACCTGGCCGCCCAGCTCGATCAACGTATTGCCAGCAGCTTTGCCCCAGGGCAACCGATTGACCTGCTGGGGTTTTCGATGGGAGGGGTGATTGGCCGCATCTGGATCCAACTGCTGGGCGGCCACCGGCGCACCCGCCGGTTTTTCAGTGTGGGCAGCCCCCAGCGGGGCACGCTCACGGCCCAGCCCTGGCCCCACTGGTGGCTGCCCACGGTGGCCGACATGAAGCTGGGTAGTTCGGTGCTGCGCCGCCTCAATGGCGATTATTCCTGCCTTGAGGGGATCGACTGCCACAGCTACTACTGCCGCACCGATCAGATGGTGATCCCCCCCTGGCGGGGGGTGTTGCCGCTGGGGTCGGTGCGGGCCTTGCCCGTGCTGACCCACAAGGACCTGATCATCAAGCCCCAGGCCTTAGCCCCGATCGTGGCGGATCTGCTGGTGCCTTAACGGCAGGGTGAGCCTGGAACGCCCCTGGACCCATCAAGCGGCCACCAGGCCGGAGTGGCGGATCAGGGCCTCGGTGGAGGGCTGGCGGCCGCGGAAGGCTTCAAACACCTCGGCCGGGCTGTGGCTGCCGCCCAGGCTGAGCACGGTGTCCCGGAAGCGACGGCCCGTGGCCTGGATCTGGGCTTCATTCTCTAGGCCGCCCTCCTCAAAGGCGCTGAAGGCATCGGCACTGAGCACCTCGGCCCACTTGTAGGCGTAGTAGCCGGCCGCATAGCCACCGGCAAAGACGTGGCCGAAGGAGCAGAGGAACGCATCGGCATCGATCGGGGTTAGCACCGTGGTGGTGGTGGCGATGCGGCGGCGCAGCTGCTCGGGCGTCTCGCCGCAGTCCGGGGACCAGGCGCTGTGCAGGCGCAAATCGGTGAGGGCCAGATGGACCTGGCGCAGGGTGGCCGACCCACCCATGAAGGTGCGGGCCGCCTGCAACTTGGCGAATTCAGCTTCGGGTAGGGGTTCGCCGCTTTGCCAATGGCGGGCCATGCCCAGCAGGGTGGTCCGGTCGTAGCACCAGTTCTCCATGAACTGGCTGGGGAGTTCCACCGCATCCCATTCCACGTTGTTGATGCCGGCGGCCTGGGGCCGATCCACGGTGGTGAGCATGTGCTGGAGACCGTGGCCGAACTCGTGGAAGAGGGTTTCCACCTCTTCGAAGGTCATCAGGCTCGGGCTGTCCCCCACCGGCGGGCTCTGGTTGCAGATCAGGTAGGCCACGGGCAGCACCGGTCTGCCATCGGGGCCGAGGCAACGCCCCAGGCATTCGTCCATCCAGGCGCCACCGCGCTTGCTGCCGGGACGGCTGTAAGGGTCGAGGTAAAAGGCGGCCAGGGGCTGGCCCGCCCCGGCTGGGAAGGCTGATGGCGCGCCGGGCCCAGCGTCTGGTGCGGTTGCAGCTGCTGCCCCAACACTGGCCTCCATCACCCGGAAGAAGCGCACATCGGCATGCCAGATCGGGGCCTGGCCATCGGCGGCCTCGATGCGGATGCCAAACAGGCGGCCGCAAAGGGCAAACAGCCCCTCCAGCACCGCCGGCAGGGGGAAGTAGGGCCGCAGGGCTTCGCTATCGAGCGAGAAACTCTCCTGGCGCAACACCTCGGCCCAGAAGGCCACATCCCAGGGCTGCAGGTCGCTGGCCTCGGGGGCGCCGTGGCGGGCGGCGCACTGGCGCAGCTGCTCCAGTTCCACCCCGGCCATGGGGAAGGCCGCGGCGCGCAGTTCCTCCAGCAGGGCCTCGACGCTGGTCACCGAGTCGGCCATCTTGGCGGCCAGGCTCACCTCCGCCCAGTTGGCAAAGCCCAGCCGGCGGGCCTGGTCGCCCCGCAGGGTAAGGATCTTTTCGATCAGGGGCCAGTTATTGAGAGGCTCAGCCTTAGGCGATTCGTTGCTGCTGTCGTTATGGCTGGGACCTTCGGCTTCGCCCTGGCCGGAGGCCCGGCTGACATGGGCGCGGTAGAGCTGCTCGCGCAGGCTCCGGTTACGGCTGTATTTGAGAAAGGGGGCGTAGCGGGGCATGTCCAGGCCCAGCAGCCAGGGGCCGGCCTCGGAGCTGGCTTCGGCGCCATCGGCGGACTTGAGGTTGGCGGCGCGGGCCGCTTGGGCCAGCTGGTCGGAGAGGCTGGTCGGTAACCCCTCGATCTGGGCCGGATCCTCCAACGTCAGGGTCCAGCCGTTGGTGGCATCAAGCACCTGGTTGCTGAAGCGGGTGGAGAGCTCGGCCAGCTCCTGGCTGGCCTGGTTGAAGGCGGTCTGAACTGCGCCCTCCAGGCCCACACCGCGCAGCTGCATGTCCCGCAGTTCCGCCGCCAGGATCCGCTGCTGGGTGCCATCGAGCCGGCCCGGGGTGCCGATGTTGGCGGCCTGGTGCTGGCGCTCGAGGGTTTGCAGGGCCTGGAAAATCACCTGGCTCTGGCCGGCCCGGCTGCCGAACTGAACCACCGCCGCCTGCTGGCTGGCATGGGCGAGCCGCAGCTCCGGGCTATTGCAGACGCCGTTGAGGTGGCCGACCACTCCCCAGCTCCAACGCAGTTGCTCGCCGAGCCGTTGCAGCGGGTCCATGACTTCGGCCCAATCGAGCAGGCGTCCTGCGCCCAGGGCTTGGCGGAGCAAAGCTTCAAGGACATCAAGCTCCGCGTTAAGCAGGGAGAGCAGCTCGGGAATGTGCTCTTCGACCTGGGCCGCAGTGATCTCGCCAAAGGCCGGCAGGCCCTTGCCCGCTAACAGGGGAGAAGGCACAACCTTATTAATGCCGCTCATCGGATAGGGACCTGACTGTCCTTATTTCAGCCTGCAGTCCCGAAGCGGCGTGGTTCAGCCGAGGGCGGGAAGCCGGCCTAGGGCCACCAGGCTGTGGCGGGCCAGGTCACTGGCCAGGGCCGTCGTGCTGGCCCCGTAGAAGTCGATGGCCACCCTGGGCCAGAAGCCGATGGTGAGGGTGGGCACCAGCAGGCAAAGGCCAATCACCAATTCCCGCGGCTTCATGTCACCCACCACAGCCAGGGCCGGAATCCGGGGCCCAAAGAAGACGCGACGGCACAGGGACAGCAGATACATCGGCGTCAGCACCAGGCCGATGGCAGCAAGCACCACCGCAATGATCCGGAAGGGAACGGTGAAGGCGTCGTTGCTGGTGACCCCAAGAAAAACCGTGATTTCGCTGACAAAGCCACTCATGCCAGGCAGGGCTAGGGACGCCAGGGAGCTGGCCAGGAAGAAGGCAAAGGTGATCGGCAGCACCTTGGCCAGGCCTCCCATGTTGGGGATCGAGAGGGTCTTGGTGCGCTCGTAGAACACGCCGGTAATAAAGAACATGGCGGCGGCAATCAGGCCATGGCTGATCATCTGCAGCATGGCGCCGCTGATGCCCAGGCTGTCCACGGCGCCGATCCCCAACAACACAAAGCCCATGTGGCTCACCGAGCTGCAGGCAATCCGCCGTTTGACGTTGTCCTGGGCGAAGGCATTGAGTGCTCCATACACAATATTGACGATGCCGAGCACAATCAGGGCCGGTGCTAATTGCACATGGGCCTCCGGCAGCATTTGCACATTGAAGCGCAGGAGGGCGTAGCCGCCCATCTTTAGTAAGACCCCCGCCAGCAGCATGGATACCGGCGCATTGGCCTCACCATGGGCATCGGGAAGCCAGGTGTGAAGAGGGAACATCGGCAGCTTGACGCCAAAGCCGATCAGGAAGCCGAGATAACACAGCAGGCCAAAGGTTCCCCCCGGTGAGCGGGTTGCCAATTCCGACAGGTTGAGGGTGAAATGGTCGCCGGAGAGGGCCAGGGCCAGGCCGCTGAGCAGGATCAGCAGCGAGGCGGTGGCGGTGTAAAGAATGAACTTGGTGGCGGCGTACTGGCGCTGGCTGCCGCCCCAGATCGCAATTAGTAGATACACCGGCACCAGTTCCAGTTCCCAGGACAGGAAAAACAGCAGAAAGTCCTGGGAGAGGAACACCAGGGCCTGGGCTGAGGCCTGCAGGAGCAATAGGGCGAAGTAGAGCCTGGTTTTTTGATGGATGTTCCAGCTGGCCGCCACCGAAAGCAGGGTCACCAGACCCGAGAGCACCACTAACGGCGCCGAGAGCCCATCGGCCGCCAGGGACCATTCGAGCCCCAGGGAGGGCACCCAGGGCACCCGCTCCACCAGTTGCAGGGCGCTGCTGGAGCCGTCAAAGCGCTGGCTGAACACCCAGATCATCAGCAGCAGATCCGCCAGCAACACAGCCAGCGCAAAGCTGCGGGGCAGGCGGGGATCGTCGGAATCGCCGGGGAGCAGCATCAGCACCGGCGCCATCGCGGCCGGTAGCAAGCAAATCAGGCTTAACCAGGGCCAATTGGCAGATAGGGAGGACGCGGCCAACAGGGGCAAATTCGCGTCCATCACACAACTGGCCTGCAGGGAGACATGAAGGTGGGCTGCGTCCCAGCTCCAACCCCAAGATGGTAACAATCTATCAGTTTGAGTCTTTTTACTCAGTCCAGCCCAGGGCGCCAGGCCGGGTGCTTGGGGGCCTGGGGGCCAGCCAGGACGGCCCGGATCTCAGAGGGCGCGCCAGTGGCTTCCCGTTTGTTGCAGGGGCAGGACCTCGGACCGGGAGGCGACGCCCTCCGATTCCCAGGTCCGAACCATGGCCCGGCTGACGGCCTGGGCCTGGGCTTCGCAGCTGAGGGCCATCAGGCTCGGTCCGGCGCCGCTGATCACACAGCCCCAGGCACCGGCCTCCAGGGCGGCCCGACGCACCTGCTGTCCCCCCTGGATCAGGCCCCAGCGATAGGGCTCATGGATGCGGTCGTGCATGCCATCGGCAATCAGGTCGCCGTTGCCCGTGCGCAGCCCCTGCAGCAACAGGGTGAGGGAGCCCAGGTTGACGACCGCATCGGCCACGGAGATCAGCTTGGGCATCACCCGCCGGGCTTCGCTGGTGGCCAGGCGAATGGCCGGGATTGCCACCACCACCTTCACCTCCGGCGCCCACTCACAGCGCACCACCCGCCAGCGGTGGGAGGCGGCCTTGGCGGTCATGCAGAGGCCGCCCAGCAGGGAGGGAACCACGTTGTCAGGGTGGCCTTCGATGTCAATCGCCAGTTCCAGTAGTTTTTCGCGGCTGAGGGGTTCACCAATCAGGGCGTTGGCGCCGATTAGGCCTGCCACGATCGCCGTGGCGCTGCTGCCTAGGCCCCTAGCCGGCGGCACGCCCAGACGCACCCGGGCCTCAATCGCCATCGGCTGAACCCCAGCCTCTTTCCAGACCCGCTGGGCCGCCCGATAAATCAAGTTGTCGGGGCCGCCCCGTAGGTGGGAACCTTCGCTGCCTTCAATGATCAAGTCGAAGCGCTCTTGATCGCCTTCGATGCTGCGGAACTCAAAGCGGTTATTGAGTTCCAGCGCGGCACCAAGGCAATCAAATCCCGGGCCAAGGTTGGCTGTGGTGGCGGGGACATCGACCACAACCCCCTCTCCGATGTCGGGGCGCACCATGGAATCCTTACTTCTTGATTTAGTGTCCCACCCCCTGGGACGGCAATCCTGCTAGGGGCCGGTGCCTGGAACCAACCCTTCTTGGCTTGGCTGCGGCCGATGGCCTGCTCAGGCGAGCAACATCCTGGCCCGGCAGGCGGCACTGAAGAGGCCGGCCTCTGGATCAATCAGGGCTTGGATCGGCACTTGCTGCACGATCGCACCCATGCGACCTTTGGCCATTAAGGGATCGAGGAACCGGGCAGAAGCTAGTTCTGGCAATAGTTTTGCCGCCGTGCCGCCGCCAACCCAGAGGCCGCCGAGGCAGAGGCTTTGCAGGACCAGATCGCCCGCCGCTGAGCCGTAGGCCCCAAGCCACAGGCCCAGGGCGCGATCGGCAAGCGGGTCACCAGTTGCCGCCGCCTGATGGGTGCGCTCGGGCAGGTCGGCCAAGGGAACAGCCGCTAGTTGGTGTTGATTGTTGGCCTGGTCGCTGCTGAGCAGCCAACGCATCACTTCGCCCAGGCCCGTGCCGCTGACGATGCGCTCGATCGAGACCCGCTCCAGGCCCTGGTCTGCAAGCAACCATTGCTTGAGGTCCCATTCGTCCTGGTTGCGGGGGGCGAATTCGGCGTGGGACGCCTCGGTGGCCAGGGCTAGCAGGCCCCTGTCCGTAGGGACCCCCAGGGCCACCCCCAGGCCCGTTCCCGCCCCCAGGATCGCCACCGGTGCGTGGGGATCAGCGCCGCTGGTCGGTTGCCAGAGCGGGGCCTGCTGATCGCTGGCCAGGTGGGGCAGGCCGTAGATCAGCGCGGCGAAATCATTGACCAGCTCCAGACGCTCCAGGGAAAAGGCCTGGCTGAGGCCTTCTTCGTCGAGCTCCCAAGGCAGGTTGGTGAATTTCACCCGGCCCTGGCGCACGGGCCCTGCCACGGCTAGGCAGCCGGCACTGGGTTGGACCTCGCAGCCCGCCAAAAACTGGGCTAGGAGGCCGTTGAAATTGGGCCATTGGCCCGAGGCATAGCGCTCCGATCGGGTTTTGATCAGGCGGGTGCCGTCAACCTGGTAGGTGGCTAGCAGGGTTTTGGTGCCGCCCAGATCTCCGGCCAGCAAGGTGATGGGGGCCATGGCAGCGGATTGGGGTCAAGGTTGGGGGCGAGCCGGCTTAGGACGTAGCTGTTTTGGGGAGATTTAGGGGCTCAGGCCGGCTGGCTGGCGGCCAGACCCAGACCCGGCGCCCGCTCCCGGTTGGCCTCGGTGGCGGCCGCCAGCAGGGTTTCGATGGCCACGGCGCCCAAATCGCCGTCGCGGCGGCTGCGCAGGCTCAAGGTGCCATTTTCGGCTTCCTGGGCGCCAATCACCGCTAACACGGGAATCTTTTGCTGCTCGCCGTTGCGAATTAATTTGCCGAGCCGGTCCCCACTGTGGTCGATGGCGGCCCGAACCCCGGCGGCCTTGAGTTGGGACAATAAGCCTTCCGCGTAGGGCCTCACCTCATCGGTGACGGGTAGCAAACGCACCTGTTCTGCTGCTAGCCAGAAGGGGAAATCACCGGCGTAGTTCTCGGTCATGATCCCGAAGAACCGCTCTAGGGAACCGAAGATCGCCCGGTGAATCATGATTGGCTGCTGGCGGCTGCCGTCGGCGGCTACGTACTCCAGGCCAAAGCGTTCGGGCAGGTTGAAATCCAGCTGGATGGTGGAGCATTGCCACATGCGGCCGATGGCATCTTCGATCTTGAGGTCGATTTTGGGGCCATAAAAGGCTCCACCTCCCTCGTCCACTTTGTAGGCCCAGCCCTTGCGATCGAGGGCCTCAATCAGGCCGGAGGTGGCCAGATCCCAGACGGCATCTTCGCCGATTGATTTCTCCGGACGGGTTGAAAGGTTGATCTCATAAGTCTTAAAATCGAAGGTGCTGAGGATTGTTTCGGTGAGATCAAGGATCCGCAGGATTTCATCGCCGATCTGCTCAGGCAGGCAGAACACATGGGCGTCGTCCTGGGTGAAGCCGCGCACCCGCATCAGGCCATGCATCACCCCTGGCCGTTCGTAGCGATATACGGTTCCTAATTCCGCCCAGCGAATCGGTAGCTCGCGGTAACTGCGCAGCGTGCTGGCGTAGGTGAGCACGTGGAAGGGGCAGTTCATCGGCTTGAGCTGGTATTGGCGCTCATCCACCTGCATGGGGCCGAACATGCTTTCGGCATAGAAATCCAGGTGGCCCGAGGTTTTCCAGAGGCTGATGTCCGCCACATGGGGGGTGTAGAGCAGCTCATAGCCATCGGCGAAGTGGGCTGAGCGCCAAAAGTCCTCAATCAGTAGGCGCATGCGGGCGCCGCGGGGGTGCCAGAACACCAGGCCGGCTCCGGCTTCATCCTCAATCGAGAACAGGTTGAGGTCGGTGCCGAGGCGACGGTGGTCCCGGCGCAGGGCCTCTTCCTTGCGGCGTTTGTATTCGGCCAGTTGCTCCTGGGTTTCCCAGGCAGTGCCATAGATGCGCTGGAGCTGGGCCCGTTTCTCATCGCCGCGCCAGTAGGCACCGGCCACGCTTTCAAGCTCAAAGGCCTTGGGGTTGAGTTCGCTGGTGTTGGCCACGTGGGGACCGGCGCAGAGGTCCCACCAGTCGTCCCCCAGGGTGTAGAGGCTGATGGGCTCCTGGATGCCCGCGAGGATTTCCAGCTTGTAGGGCTCGTTCTGGGCGCTGATGCGGGCTTCCGCTTCGGCCCGGCTCACGTCTAGCCGTTGCAGCGGCAAACGCCGGCCGATGATTTTGCCCATCTCCTTTTTGATCGCCTTGAGATCGGCTTCGGTGAAGGGTTCCGGGTTGTCAAAGTCGTAGTAGAAACCCGATTCGGTCCAGGGGCCGATCGTGACCTGGGCCTTGGGGAAGAGTTTCTGAACCGCCATGGCCAGCACGTGGCTCATTGAATGGCGGATGCGCAGCAGCTGGGGACTTTCGCTGGTTTTTGGCAGGCTGATCGCCACCGTTGCCTCGCCCCTGGCCACCAGCGGAGCTGGAGCTCCCTGATCAGCGGAGCCAGGACTGGGAACAGTGGCTGTTGCCGTGCCCGTGGTCGTCGCGCCGTTGCTCAGGGCTGGATCGGCGGAGCGGCTGGCGGTCACGGCTGTTGGGAAGGGGAATTTTGATCCTACCCAGGGCGAATCGCTCGATAAAGTCAGCCCGTGGACCGTTCCTTACCCGCTCCGGATTCAGACCAGCTGCTGGAGGAGCTGCTCGAATCCCTGCTGGCTGATTTCGAGTTTTGGTTCCGCCGCGGCCTGCAGCTGTTGGAGCTGGCTCCCGATGCCCTGTTGCCGCCATCCGAGCAACGCCGCCTGACCACGGCCTTGACGTCGGCCTTGGCGGAACTGGCCGCCGCCCGGGCCCTGCGCCGGGCCAGTCCCTGTCCGATGGCCCTCGACATGGACGCCATGGTCCCCTGGCACCAGCTGATGTTGCGGGTTTGGAGCCTGTCCAGCCTGTTGCGTCAGGCGGGGGTAGGGCTGGTTGAACCCGAGGGTTCCGCCCCCAGCCTGCCGTCGGAGGGAGGGAATGGGGCCCGTGGGGCCTGAGGGCTCAGGCGGCGCCCAGGAAGCCCAGGGCGGCCTTGGTGCGGGCCAGGGTGGCCTCAGCAACCTCACTGGCCCGCTGCCGTCCCCGGGCGAGCACCCGATCCAGTTCGGCCGGGTCGCTTGCGAGCTCGGCGTAGCGCTCCTGCACCGGCTGCAGGGCGGCTACGGCCGCCTCGGCCAGCAGGGGTTTGAAGCGGCCCCAGCCCATCTCGGCGCATTCGCTAGCGACAGCCTCGCGGGCCTGGCCACTGAGCAGGGCATAGAGCCCGAGCAGGTTGTCGGTTTCTGGGCGCTCGGAATTTCCGAATTCCAGACCCATTTGCGGGTCGGTTTTGGCCCGTTTGATTTTTTTGGTGATCAGCTCGGGGGGATCAAGCAGGTTGATGCGAGAGCCCTCGTTGGGATCGCTCTTGCTCATCTTGTTGCGGCCATCGGTGAGGCTCATCACCCGGGCCCCCTCCTTGAGAATCATCGGTTCGGGCACCTTCAACACCGGCGCTTCTTCCGAGCCGAAGCGGCTGTTGATCCGTTGCTGGGCGATGTCCCGGGCCAGTTCGAGATGTTGCTTCTGGTCCTCTCCTACCGGCACTAGATCGGCGTCATAGAGAAGGATGTCGGCCGCCATCAACACCGGGTAGTCGAGCAGGCCCACCGAGACGTTGTCGCCCTGCTTAAGGGCCTTTTCCTTAAACTGGATCATGCGTTCAAGCCAGTTGAGCGGCGTGACGCAGTTGAGCAGCCAGCAAAGTTCACTGTGGGCGGCCACCTGGCTTTGCACGAACACGGTGGCCTTGGCAGGGTCAATGCCGCAGGCCAGGTAGAGGGCGGCCGTGCTGCGGGTGTCGGCCGCCAACCGGGCCGGATCGTGGGGCACCGTGATCGCGTGCAGATCCACCACACAAAAAAATGTGTCATGGCTGTCCTGCAGGCTCACCCAGTTGCGGATCGCCCCAAGCCAGTTGCCCAGGTGTAAGGCCCCGGTGGGTTGCACCCCTGAGAGAACCCTTGCGCGTGCCATCTGGTTCCAATCTGATCGGCGGATTCTGCCCTGCCGGCCTGGGGCAGGCTTGATGGCGACTAGGGATGACGGAAGACGAGTTCTGCCTGCATCAGGGCCATCGATGGCCATCCCCAATCCCTATTCCCAAAGGGAGCGATCAGGCTTCTTCTGAGGCTGCTTC
>JAEMQZ010000095.1 GCA_016463595.1 Synechococcales cyanobacterium SupBloom_Metag_052
GGGGCAGCCAGGGGGCCGTGGGCCTCAACCGCATGGTGCGCCCCCTGCTACCCCGCCTGCTGGCGGCCGGTTGCCGGGTGGTGCACCTCAGCGGCAGCAACGATGGTGAGTCGGGCCAGTTCCAGCACCCGGCCTACGTGGATAGGCCCTTTAGCGATGAGATCGCAGGGCTGCTGCAACACACCGACCTAGTCATCAGCCGGGCCGGGGCCGGCAGCCTCAGCGAACTGGCCGTGGCCGGCACCCCGGCGATCCTGGTGCCCTTCCCCGCCGCAGCCGACGGCCACCAGGAGGCCAACGCCGCCGCGGCCGCTGCGGTGGGAGCCGCGGTGATCGTGTTGCAACACCCCCCGGGCGAGCCGCCCCTGGAGCGGGCGATCTGGCGCCTGCTCGGTCCGCGGCTGCGGCGGGTGGAAACGGGCGGGGAAGCGGCGACCGGGGGGCGCAGCCCCGATCCCCTGCTGGAGCTGCGGCGGGGCATGGGGCGCCTGGCCCAGCGGCACGCCGACCGGCAACTGGCGCTGGTGCTGGAAGGGCTGGTTGGGGCCAGGGATTGATCCCAGGCTGGGATTCTTCGCAGGCTGGGCCTAGGGCCCTAGCCCAGTTCCTGCCCCAGGGCCCGCAGCAGCCGCAGGTTGCCGCGCCGGTCCTGGAGGCCGATGCGCAGCCAGCTGGCATCGAGGCCCTTGAAGGAGCGGCAATCGCGCAGCAGGATCCGGTGACGCTGCTCTAGGGCCAGGCGCAGGGGCGCCAGCGACCAGGGCTGCCCGTCCCGCTCACCGCGCACTAGCAGGAAATTGGCCGCCGAGGGCAGGGGCACCAGCCCCGGCAGTTGGGCCAACCGTTGGCTGAGCCAGGGACCTTCCGAGCCCACCCAGGCCTGCACCCGGCGGATCCAGCGCCCCTGCCCTAGGGCGATTTCGCCCACGGCCCCGGCCAAGCTATTGACGGGCCAGGGGTCGCGCCAGGCGGCCCAGCGGGCCAGGCGCTGGGGATCGGCCACGGCGTAGCCCAGGCGCAGGCCGGCGATCGCAAACAGCTTGGTGAGGCTGCGGATCACCACCAAATTCGGATGGCGGGCCACCAGGGGAACCAGCGATTGGGCCTCGCCGCCGGGCACTAGCGAGAGGAAGGCCTCATCGCAAATCACCAGCTCGAAGCGCTCCAGCAGGGGTTCGAGGCTGGCGCGGCTCCAGAGCTGGCCGGTGGGGTTGTGGGGGTTGGTGATCCAGAGGGCCCCAGCCCCCAGGCCCTCCTGGCCAGTCACGCCGGAGCCGGGCGGAAAGGGCTGGGGGCCGGGGCCAGGCCACTGCAACGGCAAGGACCAGTCGCGCCAGGCACCTCCCCAGCAGGCCAGGGCCCGCTGGTAATCGGCGAAGCCCGGCGCGGGCAGCAGGCTGCAGCCGGCAGCGGCGGCGTCCCGGGCCGCCCAGGTGAACAATTCAGCGGCGCCATTGCCGGGCAGGAGCTGGTCGGGATCAAGGCCGTGGTGGCGGGCTAGGGCCCGGCGCAGGCTGGTGTGGTCCCGGTCGGGATAGGGGCGCAGGGGCGCCGCCAGCAGGGCCGCCCGCAGGGCCAAAGGCGGGCCGAAGGGCACCAGGGAGGCGCTGGCATCAAGGATCTGGCCGGGCCGGCAGCCGAGCCGCTCGGCCGCCTGGGCCAGGTTGCCGCCATGGCGGGCGGGCTCGCCCGCGGATCCCGTCATTGGCGCCAATGGGTGAGCGGCCTAGGCAAGGGGCTTGAACGCAAGACTTCTCTAGCCTGGACCGGATCGCGCCCGAGCATGGGTTCCCTCCACCAGGTCCTCACCCAGATCAACGGCGTCCTGCTTGGTAAACACGACCAGGTGAGGCTGGCGGTGACTTGCCTAGTGGCGGGCGGCCACCTGCTGATCGAGGACTTCCCTGGCGTCGGCAAAACCACCCTGGCCGAGGCCCTGGCCCGCAGTTTCGGCCTCGCCTTTCGCCGCGTCCACTTCACCAGCGACCTGCTGCCCGCCGACCTCAGCGGCCTGCGCCTGTTCGACCAACAGCTGGGCCAGTTCCGCTTCGAGCCCGGGCCCCTGTTCAGCCAGGTGTTATTGGCCGATGAGATCAACCGGGCCAGCCCCCGCTGCCAGAGCGCCCTGCTCGAAGCGATGGCCGCCGGCCGGGTCAGCGTCGATGGCACCAGCCACGAGCTGCCCAAGCCCTTCTGCGTGATCGCCACCCAAAACGGCCTCGACCAGGCCGGCACCTCGCCCCTGCCCGAATCCCAGCTAGACCGCTTTGCCATGCGCCTCAGCCTCGGCTTCCCGCCCCGCCAGGCCGAAGCGGCCCTGCTGGCCGGAAAGGCCACAGCCCTAGACGGCCTCGCGGCCGTGATCGCAGCCGAGGAGCTGGTGGAACTGCAGCAGCAGGCCAGCCGGGTGGCCTGCGAGCCGCCCCTGCTCGACTACGTGCTCGACCTGCTGGCCGCCAGCCGCCAGGGGGGCCTCGCTACCGGCACACCCCTCTCGCCCCGGGCCGGCTGTGGCCTGGTGGCCGCGGCCCAGGCCTGGGCCCTGCTCGAGGAGCGCAGCTACGTGGTTCCTGCCGATGTCCAGGCGGTGTTCGCGGCGGTGGCGGAACACCGGCTCGATGGCGGCAGGCCGGCCCAGGAGCCGGGGGGCTACAGCCGCCAACTGCTCGCCGCCGTGGAAGCGATCCGTTGAATGGCCAGCGCCCTGGCCCACCTAGGCCCGCCCCTGAACCCTTGAGGGAGCCGTTTCCAGACCGCCTGATCCGGCGGCACGGCGGCGCCAGCCATCGGCTCGGCCTGCGGACGCTCTACATCCTGCCGAGCGGTTTTGGCTGGCTCTGGCTCCTGAGTTGCGGCGTGCTGTTCATCCTGGGGGTCCAGGGCAGCAGCCACGGGGCCCTGCTCTTGGCCTACCTGGGGCTGGGCCTGTTCCTGCTGGCGCCCTACCTCACCCAGTTCAACCTGCAGGGGCTCGAGCTGCGCTGCGGCAGCCCGGCGCCGGGTTTTGCCGGTGACGTGCTCCCGTACCCGGTGCAGGCCACAAGCCGCGACCAGCGACTGGCGTTGGGCGCCCGCTTCCGCCGCTGCGAGGGCGACCTGGCCTGGAACGGCAGCCTGGAGCCGGGCCAGCAGTGGCTGGCCGTGCCCTGGCGCCCCAGCCAGCGGGGCCTGCAAAGCCCCGGGCGCCTGCGGCTGCAATCCAGCGCCCCATTGGGATTATTCGTGTGCTGGACCCTCTGGGATCCGCCGGCTCCCCAGCTCGTTTACCCCGCCCGGCGGCCCGGGCCCGTGCTGGAGCTGGATCGGCCCCAACCCCGGGAGCGGCACCAGGCCGAAGCCGGCGCCGACGCCCAGGCCGGCGGCAGCGACCATTGGCGCGAACTGACCCCCCACCGGCCCGAGGAGGGGCTGGCCCGCCTGGCCTGGAAGCAACTGGCCCGCAGCGGCGAGCGCTACGCCAAACGCTTCGCCGATCCCCGGCCCCGCCCCCACCTGCTGGCGCCAGACCCGGCCCTACCGCGGGAGCGGGCCCTGGAACACCTCAGCGCCCGGATTTGGCAGCTGGCGGCCAGCGGTGAGAGCTACGGCCTGGTGCTCGGCAACCAGACGATTGCCGCCGGCAGCGGATCGGCCCAGCTGGAGCGCTGCCTGGCGGCCCTGGCCCTGGCAGCGCCGTGATCGAACCCCTCGCCCGCCGCCTGCAGATCCTCAGCCTCAGCCTGCTGGCTCTCCAGCTGCTGGGCAGCGATTGGGCCAGCCCGCTCTGCTGGGGCAGCCTCACCTTGGTGGTGATGGCCAGCCTCAAGCTGGCTAAGGCCCAGCGGCCGGCCGACCTACGCCGGGGCCTGCTGGCCCAATTGATTGCCCTTGGGGTGTTAGCGGGTCTGAACCCCAACCTGGGGCCGGGCCTGGTGCAGGCCGCCACGGGCCTGGTGCTGGTCGCCGCCCTGCTGGCCCAGGAAAGCGGCGGCGGCGGCAACCTGCGCCAGATGCTCAACCGCAGTGTGCAGCTGCTGGTGGTCTGCCTGCCCCTGTTGGTGCTGCTGTTTCTGTTCATCCCGCGCCTCGGGCCCCCCTGGCCCCAGGCCGAGCTGGGGCGGGGCCGAACCGGCCTCTCGGAGCAACTCGATCCGGGCGCGATTGCCCAACTGGCCTTGGACCCCTCGCCAGCCCTCCGGATCAGCCCAGCCCAGGAGCAGGACCTGCCCCCAGCCGACCAGCGCTACTGGCGCGTACGCGTGCTCGATCGCTTCGATGGCCAGCGCTGGCGCGCCGCCCCAGCCCAGGGCCCGGCCCAAGCCTGGGCGCCGCCCGCACCAGCCCCACCAGGGGCGGCCCAACAACTCTGGCTGGTGGAACCCTCGCCCCTCAGCGCCCTGCCCTGGGGCGGCAGCGGTGTGCCCCTCAACCCCCAAATCACCAGCACCGCGAAGGGCGAACTGCTCGGTCCCTGGCAGACCAGGGTGCGCCGCAGCTACGGGCTGGCCGCCAGCAACCAGCCCCCCGCCTGGCAACGGCAGGCCCCCGCTCGCTCCGACCTGGACTTCGCCGCCGGCAGCAACCCCCAGCTGGAGGCCCTGGCCGAGGGCTGGCGCCAACAGCTCGCGCCGGCCCAGCGGCTGGCGGCGGCCCAGGCCCTGTTCCAGGGGCAGCCCTTCCGCTACACGCTCCAGCCCCCGCCCCTGGGCGACGTGGCCCCCCTGGATCAATTTCTGTTTGCCAGCCGGGCCGGCTTCTGTGAGCACTTCGCCAGCGCCTTCACAGGGCTGATGCGGGCGGCCGCAGTGCCGGCCCGGGTGGTGGTGGGCTACCAGGGGGGCAGCTGGGTGCCGGCCAACCTCTGGGGACGCGGCTACCTGGAAGTGCTCCAGCAGGACGCCCATGCCTGGAGTGAGGTGTGGCTGGCCGATCAGGGCTGGGTGCGCATCGATCCCACCGCCTGGGTGGCCCCGGCCCGCATCCAAGCCGGACTGCGCTCGGGCCTGGCGGGCCAGTGGGCCGACCTGGGCCTGCTGAGCCAGGGCCTGCCCTGGCTCAGGCCGCTGACGCGCAGCTGGACCAACCTGGATTTGGCCTGGAACCAGCTGCTCCGCTACGACCAATTCAGCCAGGACCAGCTGATGCAGCGCTGGCTGGGGCCATTCCGCAGCTGGCAGGGGCTGGTGCTGGTGCTGGGCCTGGCCCTGGCCCTGGCCTTGGCCGTTTGGATCCTGGGCCTGCTGCGGCCCACCCCCCGCCAGGAGCAGCAGCGGCGCCGGCTCGACCGCAGCCTCAGCCGCCTGGCCCCCCTCAACCTGGTGCCCCAGCCGGGAGAAAGCTTGCCGGCCTTCTGCCGGCGGGCCGCCGCCCAGCTGCCCGAGCTGGCCCCAGGCTTGGAACGCCTGCAGACCAGCTACGAGCGCTTGCGCTTCGCCCCCCGGGGCCAGGAGCGCGCCAGGGCTCTTGAGCTGGCCCGGAGCCTGGGGGCAGCGGATCGCGAGCTGGCTGCCGCCGCCAGCCGGCTAGGGCGCCGCCCGGTAGAACGGCTGCAGTCGCCGGAGCCCCCATGACGCTGCCGCGCCTGCTGCCCCATTCGACCGGCCTGCGCCAAGGCGCCCTGGCCCTGGCTGCCCTGCTGGGGCTGGCTGCCCTAGCTGGTACCCCAGCCTCGGCCGCCGATCCAGCCCAGGTGCTGCGCCTGCTCGATCGCCGCGGTTGCCCCGGCTGTGCCCTCGAGGATGCCGACCTGGTCCATGCCGACCTCAAGGGCGCCAACCTGCGCAAAGCCAAGCTGCAGCGGGCCAACCTCAGTGGCGCCCAACTCGATGGCGCCAACCTCACGGGCGCCGACCTGAGCTTCACCAGCCTGGCCGGGGCCTCCCTGCGCGGCGCCGACCTGCGCGGCGCCCTGCTGCTGGGCACGGACCTGCGCGAGGCCAACCTGGCCGGCGCCCTGCT
>JAEMQZ010000096.1 GCA_016463595.1 Synechococcales cyanobacterium SupBloom_Metag_052
AAGTTCGACCACGAAAAAGGCTACAAATTCTCCACCTATGCCACCTGGTGGATTCGCCAGGCAATCACCCGCGCCATCGCCGACCAGAGCCGCACGATCCGCCTGCCGGTTCACCTCTACGAAACCATCTCCCGCATCAAAAAAACCACCAAGGTGCTCAGCCAAGAATTTGGCCGCAAGCCCACCGAGGAGGAGATTGCCGAAAGCATGGAGATGACGATCGAGAAGCTGCGCTTCATCGCCAAATCGGCCCAGCTGCCCATCTCCCTGGAAACCCCGATCGGCAAAGAAGAGGATTCGCGCCTGGGCGACTTCATCGAAGCCGACATTGAAAATCCAGACCAGGATGTGGCCAAAAATCTTCTGCGCGAAGACCTTGAAGGGGTGCTAGCCACCCTCAGCCCCCGGGAACGGGATGTGTTGCGTCTGCGCTACGGCCTCGATGACGGCCGCATGAAGACCCTCGAAGAGATTGGCCAGATCTTTGATGTCACCCGTGAACGCATCCGCCAGATCGAGGCCAAGGCCCTGCGCAAATTGCGGCATCCCAACCGCAACGGCGTGCTGAAGGAATACATCAAGTAGGCCCCATGCCCGCTTCCTCCTCCCTGGGGGCAGCCCCTGCTGTCCCCAGGGTTTCGATTGTTCTTCCTACCTACAACGAACGGGGCAACATCGAGCCCCTGCTGGCGGAGCTTCTGCCCCTCAAGGCCCGTTTCGACCTGGAAATCCTGGTGGTGGATGACGACTCCGCCGATGGCACTGCCGAGCTGGTGCGCCAGCTTGCCCACGGCGAACCCTGCCTGCGCCTGATCCGCCGGGTCGGCCGCGCCGGCCTGGCCAGCGCCATCAAGGAAGGCTTGCTCGATGCCACCGGCGATTTTGTGGTGGTGATGGACAGCGACGGCCAACACCAACCCAGCTCCGTGTTGGACGCCCTCACCACCCTGCAGCAGGGGGACTTCGACCTGGTGATCGGCAGCCGCTTCCACGCCCAAGCCCAGATCCAGGGCCTCAGTGGCCGGCGCGAGACCGGTTCCACCTGGGCCAACAAGTTGGCCCGGGCCAGCCTGCCGGGCTACCGCCAGCTCAGCGACTACATGAGCGGGTTTTTTGCCCTGCGGCTCGATCGCTGCCTCCACCTGGTGCGGGCCGTGGATGTGAACGGGTTCAAGTTTCTCTATGAACTCTTGGCCCAAAGCCGCGGCCAATTGCGCGTCTGCGATATTCCCCTGTGTTTCCAGCCCAGGGGCTATGGCACGTCCAAGTTGGATGTGGCGGTGTTGTGGGATTTCGGCATCTCGATCCTGCACACCCTCTGCCTGCGCCTCTTGCCCCGGCGGGCGATCAGTTTTGGCCTGGTGGGCGCCTCTGGGTTCCTGGTGCAGATCCTCGTCACCCAGCTGGTGATGCTGCTGGGGGTGAGCTTCGCCCAAGCCCTGCCGGTGGCCGTGGTGGCTGCCGCCAGTTCCAATTACCTGGTCAATAACGCCCTCACCTTCCGCTTCCAGCGCCAGAAAGGCCTGGCCCTGCTGCGGGGCCTGCTCAAGTTCCTGCTGGTGGCCTCCCTACCGGTGCTGGCCAATGTGGGAGTGGCGTCAGCCTTTTACAGCTACGTCTCCCACAACACCTTCTGGGCCCAGCTAGCGGGGATTGTGGTGGTGTTTGTTTGGAATTACGCCGCCTCGTCCCGCTTCGTCTGGAACACTCCCTGACGAGGGCCCAGCCCCCTAGCCGCCCAACCGATGACCAACGCCCCTGCCCCCAGCGATTCGATGGCCCCTGCCGAGCCCAAGCCAGCGCCCGAAGCCCCTGGGGAGCTCACCCTGGCGGACCTGGCCAGCCTGCGCACGGCCCCAGCCCTGGCAGCCCAGCAGCGCCCCGGCCTGCTGGCCGAACTCAAGTCCCACCTAGCGGCCTGTGACTGGTTCACGATCGGCGTGATGGCCCCCTCGGCGGCATCCGCCCTGGCGGCCCTGCGGGCCTGCGAAAGAACCCTCGGCTGGCCAGCCCTCTCTGCCCACGCTCAAAATCCGGAACCGGAGAGCGTGGCAGGCCCGGTGTTCCTCAAGGGGAACCAGCACTCGGGCCAGTTCCTGCTGCGGGCCGAAGCGGGTCTGGGCGAGGGGATTTTGATCAGTGGGCACCTCAAGGGCGAGCCCAATCCAGCCTTGGAAGGCACCTGGGGCCCCCTGCCCCTCGACCTTTTCAACTCCGAACTTCCTTAGGGGGCCCCAGGACCAATCCGTAGGCGTCCAGCCTCCACCCGGCCATTCCCGGCCAGGGCCCTTTCAACAGGTCAAGAGTTACCGCGGCAACATGGGGTTGGTCCCGCAACTCCCTAGGCTGGGCCGCTGTTGTCAGGCAGCAAGCGCTGCCCCGAAGGTTTCTGATGGCCGGTTCCACCCTGCGCATTGCTTCCCGTCGCAGCCAGCTGGCCATGGTCCAGACCCATTGGGTGCGCGATGAGCTGACCTCGGCCCATCCGGGCCTGGAGATCAGCATCGAAGCGATGGCCACCCAGGGGGACAAGATCCTCGATGTGGCCCTGGCCAAGATCGGCGACAAGGGCCTGTTCACCAAGGAACTGGAAACCCAGATGCTGCTGGATCGGGCCGATATCGCCGTCCACAGCCTCAAGGACCTGCCCACCAACCTGCCCGAGGGGCTGATGCTCGGCTGCATCACCGAGCGCGAAGACCCGGCCGATGCCCTGGTGGTGCACGCCAAGCACAAGGACAAAACCCTCGCCACCCTGCCCATTGGGGCCGTGGTCGGCACCAGCTCCCTAAGGCGCCTGGCCCAGCTGCGGCACCACTTCCCCCACCTGGAGTTCAAGGATGTGCGTGGCAACGTCATCACCCGGCTGGAGAAGCTTGATTCCGGCGAATTTGACTGCCTGATCCTGGCCGCCGCTGGCCTGGGGCGCCTGGGCTTGGGCGACCGCATCCACGAGCGCATCGATCCCTCCATTTCCCTGCATGCCGTCGGCCAGGGAGCCCTGGGCATCGAATGCCGCCTGGGCGATGACACCGTGCTGGCCCAAATCAAGGCGCTCGAACACCTGCCCACGGCCCGCCGCTGCCTAGCCGAACGGGCCTTCCTGCGCCAACTAGAAGGGGGCTGCCAGGTGCCGATCGGCGTCAACAGCCGCTTTGAGGGCGAGGAGCTGATCCTCACCGGCATGGTGGCCAGCCTCGATGGCTTGCGACTTGTGCGCGATGAGGTGCGCGGCCCCCAGGAGGACCCCGAAGCGATCGGAGTCGCCCTGGCCCTGGCCCTGCGCGCCCAGGGGGCCGGTGAAATCCTGGAGGAGATCATTGCAAGCGTCCGGCCCCAGGCCTGAACTGCCCAATCCCCTAAATACTTCGGATCCAGGCCGAGCCGAGCCCCTGGATCCGAACCCGCTTGAGCTGGATCCGAGCCACGCTGAAGCCAGGCCCCTGGCCTTTCAGTGGAGCCTGCTGGCCTGGGCCGGCCTGGTGGGTGTGCTCACCGGCTTTGCCGTGGTGGGCTTCCACGAGCTGCTTGGCTTCATCAACAACGTGCTGTTCGGCCCCGGCGTTGAGCTGCTGCTGCACCTGATCGGCGACAGCCAGCCGCCGCCGCCGCTGGTTGAGATGGTGGCCCTGCCCGCCGATGACGGCACCCCCTTGAAGGCCCTGCTGCAGATCGGCCTCGGCGGCCTGGGCTTTGTGCCTCCACCACCGGTGCCGGTGTTGCCCGACCCCCTGCCAGCCCAGCCGCTGTTGCTCAGCTGGCTGGCCTCCTGGCCCGTAGTGCTGGTGCCCCTGGTGGGTGGCCTAGGAGTCGGTCTGTTGCGCTTTTTTGGCGGCGATCTCGGCCCAAGCCTGCCGAGCTTGATGGCCATGGCCGATGGGTCGGTGAAGGCGGCAGCGAAGGTGCCGCTGCTGCGCCTGGTGGCGGCCTCCCTCAGCATGGGCAGTGGCGCTTCCCTCGGACCGGAGGGCCCCAGCGTGGAGAGTGGCGGCAACATTGGCCTCTGGATTGCCAGCCGCTGCGGGCTCTCGCCCAGCAACCAAAAGGCCCTGGTGGCCGCCGGTGTGTCGGCGGGCCTGGCCGCCGGCTTCAAGGCACCGATAGCCGGCGTGTTCTTTGCCTTTGAGGGCAGCTACAGCACCATTCCGGGCCGGCCCAGTGTGCGGGCCGTGCTGGTGGCGGCGGTGAGCTCGGAATTGGTCACCCAGCTCTGCCTGGGGGATGAACCGATCTTCCGCCTGCCGGCCTACGAGGTGCGCTCGCCCCTGGAGCTGCCCCTCTACCTGGGCCTGGGCCTGGTGGCCAGCCTGATGTCCTGGGCCCTGGTGGCGGTGCTGGCGGCCGGCCGCAGCGATCGGGTCCAGCGCCAGCTGGCCCGCTTGCCCGCCTGGCTGGTCACGGGCCTGGGCGGCCTGGGCGTGGGCTTGATGGCCCTGGGATTTCCCCAAGTACTGGGCGTCGGCTACGACACGATCGAAGCCCTGCTGGGCAGCAATGGCGGCATTGCCCTCACCACCTTGCTCGCCCTACTGCTGGTCAAACTGCTGGCCACGGGCCTCAGCAGTGCCACGGGCTTTGTCGGCGGTGGCTTTGCCCCCGCCCTCTTTCTGGGGGCGGTGCTCGGCAATTGCTACGGCCAGATCCTGGGCGACAGCGGCTTCCACTTACCCGTGGCCGAACCGCCGGCCTACGCCATGGTCGGCATGGCGGCGGTGCTGGCCGGCAGTGCCCGGGCGCCGCTCACGGCCCTGCTGCTGCTGTTCGAGCTCACCCATGACATTCGTATCGTGCTGCCCCTGATGGCGGCGGCCGGCCTCAGTGCGGCCCTAGTGGAACGGTGGCAAGGTATTGCGGATCCAGGCCTGCTTGGACCAGACCCCCTCGAGGAGGAGCGGCGGCGCCACCTGGCTGGCCTGGCCGTGGCCGAAGCCCTGGAGCCGGAAGCACCCTTGGTGCTCGAGGCCAGCACCCCAGCCGCCAGCGCCCTGGACCAGCTGCTTGCCGCCCATGGCCACTGCCTGCTGGTGGAGCAGGCCGACTGGGTGATCTCCCTGGTAACACTCTCTGATTTGCAGCGGGCGATCAACGCCGAACCCCAGGAGGGGCTGGACCTAGCAGCCTGCCGCCGCTCCGATCTGGTCTGGCTTCCCAGTGGCGCCAACCTGGCCCAGCTGGAGGACCAGCTCAGTCCCAATGGCCTGCGCCAGTTGCCCGTGTTTGACCTGGCCGTTCCGGCGCCTGCAGTGTTGCCCTTGGGAGTACCCAGGGGCGGCTTACCCCTAGCAGCCCTGCGGGGCCTGGCCAGCCGCGATGGCATGGCCCGGGCCCTGGCCCGCAGTCGCCGGCAGGCCCTGGAGGCCCCCAGCAGCGCAGGGACCCAGGACATTGAAGACATTCAGCAAGGGATCTGAGGCCAGAACTGGCGCCCAGATCAGCGCTTGATGGACTTAGTTGACCAGTTTGGCTTCGATCGTATCGAGGTAGCGCTGCTCGCAATCTTTGATGATTTTCACAGCCGACGGCACATCTAGGAAGCCATTCACCTTGCAGGTGCCGGGCTTTTTGAGATCCTTGTAGTGCTCCCAGTAGTACTGGGTTTCGGTTTTCCAGTGGGCCCCGAGTTGCTCAAAACTGGTGATGTGATCCATGCGCTTGTCATCGGCCAGCACGGCGATCACCTTGTCATCTACTTCACCACCATCGTCAAAGGTCATGATGCCGATGATGCGGGCCTCCACCAGGGAGCCGGGCACCAAGGCCTCGGTGACGCCAACGATTTCGATGTCGAGGGGGTCGCCATCTTCATCCCAGGTGCGGGGAATGCAGCCGTAGGCGAAGGGATAGGCCAGGGAGGAATAGCC
>JAEMQZ010000097.1 GCA_016463595.1 Synechococcales cyanobacterium SupBloom_Metag_052
GTCGATGAACGTGCTGCTGCAAGCCTTGGAACGAGACGGCGACGTCACACGTCCGGCCCAGGCGCCCGTCGGGAAGGTCCTGCCCGCGCAACTGACGGCGCGCGGTCGGCGATCACTGGACACCGCCAGCGCCGCCCCCCACACCGCCAAGAACGGCAAGGGCATTCTGGTGAGCGAGCCGGCGATGAAGCAGCTGGCCGGCCTGATGCAGCAACAGGGGGAGGCCAAGGTGCTGCGGGTGGGCGTGCGCTCGGGCGGCTGCAGCGGCATGAGCTACACCATGGACTTCATCGACGCTGGCGAGATCCGCAGCGATGACGAGGAGTACGTGTACGAACCCAGTGGCGCCCCCAGCTTCAAGGTGGTGAGCGACCCCAAAAGCCTCCTCTACATCTATGGCATGCAGCTGGATTTCTCCAGTGCCCTGATCGGCGGCGGCTTCAACTTCAGCAACCCCAACGCCTCCCAGACCTGCGGCTGCGGCAGCTCGTTTGCGGTCTGAGCCAGGCCTAGCCAGCCGGGTGGCAATCTGAGGGCAAGATGTCTTGCTCCAGATCGATGACGGCAACCCCCGCTTCCGCCGGCGAATCCGCTTTCGAACAGGCCCTGGGCCGCTACCAACGCGGTGAACCCACCGCCGAGGTGCTGGCCGATTTCCGCGCCATTACCGAGCAGGAGCCGCGCCTCTCGGCCGCCTGGACCTGCCTGGCCTGGCTGGAACTGCTCGATGACCAGCCCCTACAGGCCCTGCGCTCGGCCCGTTTCGCGGTGAAGCTCAGCCCCCAGGATCCCCAGGCCCGCATCAATTTGAGCCTGGCGATGCTGGAAACCAATGCCAAGGGCGTGCGCGAACACATCGAACTGGTGCAACGCATGCGGCTGATGGCGCCCGAACTCGCCGCCGAACTCGACAACTCGATCGCCGATGGCCTGGTTCGCAAACCCGGCTGGAAGGCCCTCGAGAAGGTGAAGGCCTGGCTGACGGTGTGAGCACAAGCGGTGTGAGCACGAGCGGCGTGAGCAACCCAGGCGCGAGCATCCTGCTGCTCAGCAACGGGCACGGCGAAGATCTCAGTGGCGCCCTGATCGCCACCGAACTGCGGGCCCGGGGCTATCGGGCCGACGCCCTGCCCCTGGTGGGCCACGGCCGCGCCTACGACCAGGCGGGGATTCCCCTGCTCGGCCGCACCCGCGAGTACAGCACCGGTGGGCTCGGTTACACCAGCCTCTGGGGCCGGCTCACGGAGGTGTTTCAAGGCCAGGTGGGCTACCTGCTGCGGCGCCTGGCCCTGCTCTTTCGCATCGCCCGCCGCTACGACCTGGTGGTGGTGGTGGGCGATGTGTTGCCCGTGGCGGCGGCCTGGCTGAGCTGGCGGCCGGTGGTTACCTATTTGGTGGCCTATTCAAGCCATTACGAAGGACGGCTGAGCCTGCCCTGGCCCAGTGGCGCCTGCCTGGCCAGCGCCCGCTTCCGCAGGGTGCTCAGCCGCGATGCACTCACGGCCAGCGACTTGAGCGAGCAACTGGGCCGGCCGCTGGAGTTCCTCGGCAACCCCTTCTTCGATGCGGCCGTGGCGGCCAGCGAGCCGCTGGCCGCCGGCCAGCCGGTCCCCGCCCAGCGGCTGGGGTTGCTGCCGGGCAGCCGCCTACCCGAGGCCCTGCACAACCTGGAACTGATGCTGGCGGTGTTGGCCCAGCTGCCCGAGCACCTGCAACAGCCCGACCAGCTCGGGCTCTCAGCTGCCCTAGTCGGCGGGCTGGGCCCGGAGGAGGTGGCCCCCCTGGCCAGCCGGCTCGGCTGGCGCCTCGATAGCGAGGCCGGCACAATCACACGCCTGCGCCGGGGCCCTTTGCGGCTGGAGCTGGTCTGGGGACGGTTCGCAGCGGTGCTGCAACACAGCGATCTGGTGCTCTCGATGACCGGCACCGCCGCCGAACAGGCCGTGGGCCTGGGCAAACCGGTGCTGCAGCTGGTGGGCTCGGGCCCCCAGTTCACCGACAACTTCGCCGAGGCCCAGCGGCGCCTGCTGGGGCCATCCCTCTTCTGCGCCGAGGGCCGCAGCGGCAGCGCCGAGCAACGGGAGGGCACCGCCCGCCTGCTGGCCCAACTGCTCGGGGAGCTACAAGGCGATGGCGCCCTGGCCGAGCGCTGCCACCGCAACGGCCTTGAACGGATTGGCGCCGGCGGCGGCACCGCCAGGATCGCAGACGCCATTGTTGAAACCCTGGGCCCAGCGGCCCCTGGAGGCGCCCATGGCTGATCCCAAAGGCAGCCCCCCGGCACCGCAACCGCAGCCCCAACCGGAGCCCGAAGCCAAGCCCCTGGCCGAGCGCCTCAAGGGCTGGCTCGACAACGTGCTCGTCGCCGATGTGTTCCTGGTGATCGGCGCCGCCCTCTGGTTTGGCCTGGCGGTGCTGCTGCATAGCCGCGGGGTGGAGGCGCCGCTGCAGCTGTTTGAGCGCCTCTGGCAACCGCTGTTTCTGCCGGCGATCAGCCTGCTGATGGCGGCGGCGATCTTCAGCGGGGTGCTGGGCTGGTGGCGACGGCGAGGGCAGCGCTGAGATCCGGCGTTTCATAGACAAAGCCCTGCCCCAGCAGCCGCTCGGGCCGCACCTGCTGGCCTTCGAGCACCACCTGGGCGCCATCGCCGAGCAGCAGCTGCAGGATCGGCCCGGGCACGGGCAGGAGGCTGGGCCGCCCCAGGGCCCGGCCCAGCTGGGACGCGAAGCGGGCCATCGAGCAGGCTTCGGGCGCCACGGCGTTGTAGGTGCCCTGGTAACTGGCATCGGCCAGGGCGACGCCGATCAGACGGCAGAAATCCCGGCGGGAGATCCAGCTCATCCACTGCTGGCCCGAACCGATCGGCCCGCCAAAACCGGCCCGGAAAATCGGCAGCATCTTGCCGAGGGCGCCGCCATCGGCCGCCAGCACAATCCCCGTGCGCAGGATCACCAGCCGGCAGAGGCCAGCAGCCTTCTCGGCCTCCGCCTCCCAGGCGGCGCAGAGGCGGCCGAGCAGGTCGCCGCCGGCGGGGCTGGCTTCGCCGAAGCACGCGCTGAGGCTGGTGCCGTAGAAGCCGATGGCTGAGCCATTAATGAGCACGCTCGGCCTCGGCGCCCCAGGCTGGGCCGCCAGGGCGGCGAGGGCCGCCACCAGGTGGCCGGTGGTGGCCACCCGGCTGTCAAAGAGGAGCTGGCGTTGGGCGGGGGTCCAACGCTTCTCGGCGATCGGCTCACCGGCCAAATTGATCACCGCCTCGGCCCCCGCCAGGGCCGCCTGCAGCTGCGGCTGCTGCCAGGTGGCGGCCTGGGACGGATCCCCCTGCAGGCGCTCCAGGGCGGGATCAGCCATGGTTGCTAGGGGCCGGGCCTGGCGGCTAAGCAGGCTGAGGCGATGGCCCTGGCCCAGCAGCAGGGGCACCAGCTCCCGGCCGACAAAACCGCTGCAGCCAACCAGCAGGATCTGCATAGACGCCGTTCCAGGACTTTCAGTGGCGCCAGGCTAGGGGCCCCGGCGGAGGCCCTAGCCTGGGCCCAGATTGCGACCTGCTGCCGCCATGGCCGAAACGCCAACCCCTGCGCCCGCCCCGGCGCCAGCGGCGCTGAAGAAGGGCAGCCTGGTGAAGGTGTGCGGCGCGGCCTACGGCGGCAGCCTGGAGGCGGGCGCCAGCGACCCCACTCCCCCCGGCTACCTGCTGGAGGGCCCAGGCGAAATCCTGGCGATCAAGGGCGAGTACGCCCAACTGCGCTGGCGCCGGCCCGTGCCCGATGTCTGGCTGCGGCTCGACCAACTGGAAGCCTTTTAGGCGGTTCTAAGGGCCGCTCAAAGCTCCAGCTGGCGCCGTTCGGCCAGCAGCTGGCTGCGCAGGCGCTTGGCTTCTCGCAAGAGCTCGCGGCCATCGCGCAGGTAGCTGTCGACGTAGCCCATGGTGTAGCGCTCCAGGTCGCGTAGGGCGTCCTGCACCTGGCTGAGGCAGTGGTAGAGGTTGAGGGCAAAGGCCTGGGCGCCGGCGGGACAGGCCCGCGAGCGATAGAGGCTTTCCACCTTGTCGAGTTTGGCCTGGCTCAAGCTGAGGAAGGCGCAGAAGGCCTCCATCAGGCTGTCGTCGTAGGGATCGGCGGAGAGCTCGCGCAGCTGGGCCGGAAAGGGGTTGATCACCTGGGCGAGCAGGCGATCGATCGGCGCCACCACCTGCTGCAACCAGAGCGAGAGCTCCTCATCGGCGGCGCGGGCCTGGCCCGAGCGTGCACGACTAGGCGCCCGCACGCCCGCAGTCCCCTGGGAGGGCCCGGGGACGCGGGAATAGCGCAGGTCGTAGGCGCGGCGGCGCTCGCCATCGCGCAGCAGCTCCCAGGCGGCATTGAGGGCAATGATCCGCTCCTGATCACCGCCGGCATCGGGATGGTGCTGCTTGACCAGGGCCCGGTAGGCGGCCTTGATCTCGGCGCCACTGGCGGCGGCCGTGAGCCCCAACACCCGGTAGGGATCGGCAACCGTGGACGCGAGCGGAGACCCCATGGCGGCAAAAGCCGGGTAGCAACAGCGCCATCCTGACCCGAAGCCAGCCCCAACGGCCGGAGCAAAAAAAAGCCCCCCGATGAAGGGAGGCTTGGAAGGGTGTGTGAGTGAGAGCCCGAGGAGGGTGTGTGAAGGAGTGCTCGTTGGGATTAGGGGCAGGGCCGACCGCGAAGCCGGCCCCATGGAGCCCGATCTGGTGAACAGATCTGGCTCAACCCCTAACCAACTGATCAGAACTTGAACTGGGCCAACACCAGGCCACCAAACACGTTGGCGCCGGTGTTGGTGGTGGTGCTGGTAGCAGCGCCGGCGCTAGAGGGGTTGCTGAGGTAGAAGAGAGCCGGGGACACCGAGATATTGTCGGTGACCTGGAACTTGTACCACCACTCCCAAGCGAAGTTGCCATCCTGGGGAGTTTGGCCGTTACGCAGAGCGGTAACAAATGAAGGCTGGCCGACGGCCATACCGGCGGAGTTGCCCTTGATGAAGGCGTCCTTCCACTGGAGTGCCACAGTCCAAGACTGGGTGGCAGCGATGTTACCGACAGCAAGTTGAGCTGATTGTGTTGCAGTGGTAGCAGGAACGGCTACATCTTCCTGGGAATAGGCGGTTAAGCCCCAGCCAGCGCTGATCGAGGGAACGACAGTGCCATTTTTCTTGGGGGTCCAAGCCAAGCCGAGGGCAAAGCTATTGGTGCCGGTACCGTAAGTGGAGGGGCAAACTTCAGCGTTGCCTGCAGCCTGGGTGGAATCTGCACCACGGCTAGCAGAGGTGCTACCACACTGGCCATAGCGGTAACCGAAGGTGGCTTTCCACTGATCGGCTTGATAACCAACCTGGTAGGTGAGGTTGCTGGAACTTAGTTGGTTCATGATGCCGCCTGCGGCATTCAGAGCACCAGCTTGGGAGCTCGGAGCCACGTAGCTCAGCGAAGCAGCGAAGAAAGGCTTGCCCTTCTTCACATTCTGCTTCCAGATCACGGCAGCACCACCACCGGTTGCCTTGTTATAGACACCAGGTGCACCCCAGACCCGGAAAGTGTCAAGAACGTCGAGGTCGCTGTAGTAGAAGGGCGTAATCGCCAGGGTTTCTGTGTTACGCATCTTGGGACCGACCACCAC
>JAEMQZ010000098.1 GCA_016463595.1 Synechococcales cyanobacterium SupBloom_Metag_052
GACGAACACGGCACCTATCCGGCTGGCAGCTGGCTGCGCAATCCGCCCGGCAGCGTTCACCGTCCCTCGAGTGCGGCGGGCTGCACGATCTGGGTCAAGACCGGCCATTTGCCGGCCAGCCAGGGACCCGATGGCTCAGAAGCCTGAGCTGGTCTCAGCATCAACGCCTTCTCCACCGCTACCTGGCCACGCCCAAGCCCTGGTTGAGGTCCCCCGCCCCATCCAGCGCCTTCAGCCCCCGCCGGTGGATCTCGCGGGCGTAGTCGGTCCAGGTGCCCTGGCCCCAGTAGCGAAAGCAACTTGTTTCCAGTAGTAACAGGTGCAGCAGCGCCTTTTGATAGGGCTCGCTTTGGGTGACGGCGGGATCGTCTGCCACCAGGTCGTCAAAGTGCTGGTGGAATCGGGCGCTGAGGCTGATGATCGGCTCCAGCACATTGGCGTAACCCTCCACCCAGCTCAGGTTGTTGGTCCAGGAGGCTCCGGCCATGGAGAGCGGCGGATCCTGCTGCTGGAGGTCAACGATCGCCGCTGCCACCGTTTCAGGGGTAGGCGCATCACCTAGGTGTTGCCACAGCCTGTGTTGATGCACAGCCTGGATGACTGGCAGATCATTTTCTTGCACCCCGGCGGCCTCCAAGAACTCGAGATATTCCGTGCCATTCATGGCCACTGTCCCTGATTGGCCACCCTCCTGCTGGGCGATTCTGTGGTGGGCCTGCAGGAAAGCAGGCGGGAATTCATTCATCATTACGCCACCATTTTCGCCGTCGGCGATCTGGGTCACGATCGCGGGCACTGATCGTCCCCCCAGCTCTTGCCGACCAAGACCCAGGGCTTCGTAGTACGGCTGCATCTGGCCCACCAGCTTGGTGTCGGAGCCCTGGGTTTTGATTAATGCCACGATCGTGACCGTTTCCCCCTTTGAGTTGCGTGCCTGTAGAAGGTTTGGAACCACCTTCTGGTCCTGGCGCAGGCTGCTGCCATCGAGATTTTCAACGCTGTGTTCCTGCACCAGCAGCCAGCGGTAGCCGCACTCCTTGAGGGCCTTTACGAATTCATAAAGGGTGTCTGGGTGGTTGGGGAGGTGCATCTCCGGTGGCGAGAATCCCTTCACCCTCTGCAGGGCCTCCAGGCCGAACAGGGCGGCGAAGTGGTGCTGCCAGGCAAGGATTTGTAGCTTCAGATCGGGAATGGGGGTGGAGGGGGCCACGGCATGGCTCCAGAATGTTCCCAGCCACTCCACATAGGGTTGCAAGTTGGCATCACAGGCGAGCCGTTGCAGCGCCTCGAGAATGTCCTCGTGCCCCATTTGCTTCAACCCCCAGAGCAGGTTGCCGGAGTAATCCAGCATGATCCGGGGTTGGCACCCGTCTGCGATGAGCTGGGTCAGGAGATCGGCCATTCGCATGTAGCAGTTGGCAAAGGCCCCTGCGTTGTGGTTATCGCCCTCGCCGGAATGCTCGAACATGAATTGCAGATGGCCGATCAGCTCTCCATCGACCCCGGCGGGGATCGTTGGCTGATGCATGTGCAAGGCGCAGGCAAAGACAGAGTTGCAGGCAAAGGCAGAGTTGATCGACGCCAGGTTGATCGACGCCAGATCGAGCTGGGCGTTCCTCAGAAACACCGGCTGGTGCTGCTGCACTAGGGCCAGGATCTCGGCTTCCCGGCCGGCGATCGGCGGCAAATCATGGTTGCCCATCTGGGACGTTTCGCGGCTTGCTTCTGAGCCTGGAGCATGGCCTGAGCACCCTGGCCATCCCAGCCCCTGCCAACCAGGGCTGCCCCGGGGTCCCCCTGTGCGCGAGTTCGCAAATAGGTCGAGGCCTAGGTTGTCCCTGATGTCGTCCTGTCTAGAAGTAGAAGAGGCCTGTGGCAGGTGGATCCATGGTGAGTTTTCTGGTTCCGCGGGAGCATTCCCCCGGTGAAAGGCGAGTGGCCGCCACACCCGAAACCGTACGGCGGCTCATGGGGAAGGGGGTGAGCGTGACGGTGCAGCAGGGAGCCGGCGTGAAGGCTGGTTTTCGAGATGAAGATTTTCAAGCCGTCGGGGCCGAACTGGCCCCGGAGGATGGCCTGCCCTGGGAAGAAGTGGACGGGGTGCTGTGCGTACAGGCGCCACCGATGGAGAGCCTGCAGCGCCTGCGGCAGGGCGCCCTGCTGGTGGGGTTGCTCTCGCCCTATGGCGCCACCCAGCTGACTGAGACCCTCAATGGACGCGAGGCCTCGGCCATTGCCCTCGAGCTGCTGCCACGGATCAGCCGCGCCCAGAGCATGGACGTGCTTTCGTCCCAGGCCAACATCGCCGGCTACAAAGCGGTGCTGCTGGCCGCCGCCGCCCTCGATCGTTACGTGCCGATGCTGATGACGGCCGCCGGCACCATCCAGCCCTCCCGGGTGCTGGTGCTCGGCGCTGGTGTGGCCGGACTGCAGGCCCTCGCCACCGCCAAGCGGCTTGGCGGCGTGGTGTACGTCTCTGATGTTCGACCCATCGTCAAAGAACAGGTGGAATCCCTGGGCGGCCGTTTCATCGACCCACCCGAAATGGACGACAAGCCAGCTGAGGAGGGGGGCTATGCGAAGGTTGCTAGTGAGGCTTTCCTGTCGGCCCAACGCCAACAGCTGGCCGACCAGCTTGCCCTCGCCGACATGGTGATTTGCACCGCCCTAGTGCCGGGACGCACCGCGCCGCGGCTGATCAGTGAGGACATGCTCGATGGCATGCGGCCCGGCGCCGTGGTGGTCGATCTGGCCGTCGCCCAGGGTGGCAATTGCTTTGGCACCGTGGCCGGCACGACGGTCGAGCGCCGGGGGGTGCAGTTGATCGGCGCCGATGCCCTCCCTTCCAGCGTTCCTAACCACGCCAGCGCCCTCTATGCCCGCAACGTGGCGGCCCTAATCGAGCATGTGTTGGACGGGGAGGGGCTGAAGCTCGACCCCACCGACCCCATTCTCGAGGGCTGCCTGCTCACCCACGGCGGCGTCTGCCGGCGTGAGGATGTCGTCTACCCCAACGGTTCCCGCAACGGAGGTTCCTGATGAGTGCCCTTTCCCAAGCCCTGTGGGTGCTGCTGCTCGGCAGCCTGTTGGGCCTAGAGCTAATTGGCAAGGTGCCTCCCACCTTGCATACACCCCTGATGTCCGGTGCCAACGCCATCAGCGGCATCACCGTGCTCGCCTCCCTCACCCTCATCCAAAAGGCCGGTGACAACCAGGCCCTGCTGCTGATCGGAGCCCTCTCCCTGGGCTTTGCCCTCTTCAACGTGGTTGGTGGCTTCCTGGTCACCGACCGCATGCTTGCCATGTTCCGCCGCAAGGGAGACAACTGATGTCCACAAATTTGTTGAGCGATGCCATCGATCTGGTGGCCGTGCTGCTCTTGGGCCTCGGCATCAAGGGCCTCTCCAAGGTGCGCTCCGCCCGGGGCGCCAACCAGTTAGCGGCCGTGGCCATTGCCCTGGCGGTGCTGGGCCTGCTGATCGAGATCCGTCCGGGGCCAATGGCCTGGTTGTGGATCGCCGCCGGCAGCGCTGCCGGCGGCCTGGCCGGGGTGATCACCGCCCTGCGGGTGCCGATGACGGCCATGCCCGAAGTGGTGGCCCTGTTTAACGGCTGTGGCGGCTTGGCCTCGTTGCTGGTGGCTGTTGGTGTGGCCCTGTTCGACTCGGATGGCGCCGACATGGTGGCGTTGGTGTCGATCGACATCTCGGTCTTTGTGGGAGCTGTCACCTTCAGCGGCTCCATCGTGGCGATGGCTAAATTGCAGGGTTGGCTCAACACCCCCGCCTGGACCCAGAGTTCGCTGCGCCATGTAGTTAACATTTTTCTGGCGGTGGCGGCCTTGGTGGGGGCCGTGCTGCTGCCAGGGGATCCCACCGGCCTGCCGCTGTGGTTGGTAGTGATCAGCTCCAGCCTGCTTGGTGTTGGTGTCACCCTGCCGATCGGTGGCGCCGACATGCCGGTGGTCATTTCCTTGCTCAATTCCTACTCAGGGGTGGCTGCTGCCGCCGCCGGTTTCGTCGTCGGCAGCCAGCTTCTAATCGTTGCCGGCGCCATGGTGGGTGCGGCCGGCCTGATTCTCACCCAGGTGATGTGCACCGCCATGAATCGCTCATTGCTGTCGGTGCTCTTCGGTGGTGCCCTCGGCTCCGGTAACCAGGCCAGTGGCGGTGCTGCTGGTGCCGAGCAGGGCTACAGCCGCATCACCAGTTGCAGCCCCGAGGAATGCGCCATGGCCCTCGAACAGGCCGAGCGGGTGGTGTTTGTGCCGGGTTACGGCCTGGCCGTAGCCCAGGCCCAGCACGCCCTGCGGGAGCTCTCCAAGCTGCTCGAAAACCATGGTGTCGAGGTCAGCTATGCCATCCATCCGGTGGCGGGACGCATGCCCGGCCACATGAATGTGCTGCTAGCTGAGGCGGATGTGCCCTACGAGCAGTTGGTCGAGATGGATGCGATCAACCCCGAATTCCCCCGCACCGACGTGGTGATCGTGCTTGGAGCCAATGATGTCGTCAATCCCGACGCCAAGACAGACAGCTCCAGCCCCCTGTACGGCATGCCGGTTCTCGAGGTAGACCAGGCCCGCCAGGTGTTCGTGGTCAAGCGCAGCCTCAGCGCCGGCTACGCCGGCATCCCCAATGCCCTATTCGAACTGCCGCAGACTGCCATGGTCTTCGGTGATGCCAAAGCGGTGCTCAACGGCCTGCTCTCGGAGCTCCGCAGCATGGGCGTTGGCAAGGTGAAGCAGGTGTCATGAGCAAGGCTTGACTACGGGTAGGTCAAGGAACACATGGCAACCCTTCAGACATACATACATTACATCTGACTGCTTGAAATAAAGCCGGCCATCAACCGATCGCGGCAACGAGATGGGGCAGGGAGAACCACACTTCAATGCCCCCTCCAGCTGTCCGGCCTGGACACTGATGGATGGCCTACAAATCGCTCGCGCTCGTCCCATGAGGTAGCTCATGAGTCATATTTAGAAGATTAGCTTCCACAAGAACTTTTTAAAAAGCCATGATTAAGCCCCTCAAAAAGTAAATTGTTAGCGCAAACCATCCCATGAGCCCCTTGTTTCAACAGGGCCCAATCGTGTGCCCTTCATACCTCAGAAGGGATTACAAAATTAGTCTATTTGATACAACCTCGGGGCTTGGAGTTGCTGAGCAAGAGGCCTCGATCCACTAGTAAGCGGTCAGGGCTTGGCAGCCTTCTGTTGCTTCTCCGGCTTGGGTGCAGCTACTGCCGGTGCTGGTGCCGGCAGAGGTAAGGCATTAGCGCAGAGACTGACCACCATCCGCTCCTCCGGCCCAGGCTCAGGAAGGCGCCAGGGAGACCACACCTGGGGTTCAGCGACGGGCAGGGTGCTGAGCTTCAAGGCAGTGCAAGCAACGGCAACACTGGCCGTTCCACAACCCGTAACTGTCGTCGTTCTCGAGCCGGTGGGCTGGGGGCGCCATTGATCCCAGCGATAGGTGCAGCTCCCGAAGGTCCGGCTATCACCATCGCGTAGGCGCTTGATCCTTTGGAGCAGTTCAGCCTGGGCGGCGGTGAGAGGCGGGGCGGTTGCTGGCGGTTCGGCAGGGATTGCGGCGAGCACTGCAGCAAGCAGGAAGGCGGGCATGGTTGCTCGGTG
>JAEMQZ010000099.1 GCA_016463595.1 Synechococcales cyanobacterium SupBloom_Metag_052
CCCCCTCGCTGGCGCCGATCTTTGGCATGAACGCCTCAGCGCTTGGCTGGACGACCTGCAGGCTGACCTACCCGAAGCGCTGCAATCGGAGGCCTACAGCTTGGGCCTGCAGCTGGTGAGCGACGCCAGCATCGCCGCCCTCAACCAGGACTGGCGCAGCACCAGCGGCGCCACGGACGTGCTGGCCTTCGCCGCCCAGGACGACGACCTGGAGGGGGCCCTCCCCATGCCCCTACCGCCCCAGCCAGAAGGGCCCGGGCCGGGTAACGAGCCTGACGAGCAGGCGGATGACGACGACTGGGGCCCAGCCTTTGGGTCCGTAGAGCTGGGCGACATCGTGATTTCGCTCGACACGGCCGCCCGCCAGGCCCCGGAGCATGGCCACAGCCTGGAGCAGGAACTGCTGTTCCTGGCCAGCCACGGGCTGCTGCACCTGCTCGGCTGGGACCACCCCGATGACGCCAGCCTGGCCGCCATGCTCGCGCGCCAGGAGGAGCTGTTGGCCCCCGGCCAGTCCCCCGCAGGCGCCTAGGGCCTGGGGCCGCAAAGGCAGCTGAATCCCGCACCTGGCCAACCGTTACTAAGGCAGCAATCGCCTAGGGCGAACGGCGATAAGGTTCAGGCCAGCGGCAGACCTTTGGGTGCCTATGGCGATGCTTGTTCCCCAGGATCCCCATCCCGGTGCCGTGTCCTATCTCGGCGGCAGGAGCAAGGCCCCCGATCCTGCCGGCCGCAGACCCCATCGCAGCAGGGCCTGGACCGTGGCCGGCAACCTGGGGGTGAGTTTTCGCTACGCCGCCCAGGGTCTCAGCTACGCCTTCAGCAGCCAGCGCAATTTCCGCATCCACGTCGGCACGGGCTTTGTCGTCTTTGGCCTGGGCCTCTGGCTGGGGCTGAGCGCCGACCGCCTGGCCGTGCTCGTGCTCACCGTGGCCGCCGTGCTGGTGCTGGAGCTGCTCAACACCGCCACAGAAGCGGTGGTGGACCTGGCCATCGGCCGCCGTTTCCACCCCTTAGCCCGCATCGCCAAGGACTGCGCCGCCGCCGCCGTGCTGGTGGCCTCCCTCTCCTCGCTGCTGATCGCCCTGCTCTTGCTGATTCCGCCCCTGGCTGCCCGGCTCGGCCTTTGAATAGGAAGCAGGTGAGCGCCCCTGAGGCGTAGGGGACCCCATGCTGCTTGTGCTCGACAACTACGACAGCTTCACCTTCAACCTGGTGCAGTACCTGGGGGAGCTGGCAGCGGACCACCCGATTGCCGCCGAGCTGCGGGTGGAACGCAACGACGCCCTCACCCTGGAGCAGATCCGGGCCCTGGCCCCGGACGCGATCCTGATCTCCCCCGGCCCCGGCGACCCCGACCAGGCCGGTATCTGCCTGCAGGTGCTCAAGGAGCTGGGCCCAGAGCTGCCGATCCTGGGGGTGTGCCTGGGCCACCAGTGCCTGGCCCAGGTGTTTGGCGGCCAGGTGGTGCGGGCGGCCGAGCTGATGCATGGCAAGACCTCACCGGTGCTGCACGCCGGCCAGGGGGTGTTCCAAGACTTGCCCAATCCCCTCACCGCCACCCGCTACCACAGCCTGATCGCCGAGCGCAGTTCCCTACCGGCCTGCCTCGAGATCACCGCCTGGCTCGAAGACGGCACGATCATGGGCCTGCGCCATCGGCACTACCCCAACCTGCAGGGGGTGCAGTTCCACCCGGAAAGCGTGCTTACCCAGGCGGGCCACCAGCTGCTGGCCAACTTCCTGCGCCAGGCCGCAACCCAGGCCCCAGCGAGCCAGGCCCCAGCGAGGCCGGCAGACTGAAATTCAGGCGTGCCAGGCCAGCGCTGCTAGGTTCGCGCCACCGTCACCGCTTCGGGCGCCCATCCGCCATGGCCCTGTTTTCTGGCCCTTTCCGGCGCCTCCGCTCGGATCTAGACCTTGGCCAGAAGGCCCTCCTTAAGTCCCGCCAAGCCCAGGTCCCAGCGCGCCTGGCCAGCGGCCTGGCGGCTTGCGGCCTGCTGCTCGGCCTGGGCGCGCCGCTGGCGCGGGCCGAAACCGGAGTCACGATCACCAGCTACGGCCACAGCGCCCTGCTGGTCCAGGGCGGGGGCACCAGCGTGCTGCTCAATCCCTTCAAGGCCGTGGGCTGCGCCGCCGGGCTGACGCCGCCGCGGCCCGCCGCCAATGTGATCCTGGCCAGCAGCCGCCTGGCCGATGAGGGGGCCCCCGGCGCCAGCGGCCGCTTCCTGGTGAACCCCGGCTCCTACCGCCTCAATGGCCTGGCGATCGAAGGCATCGCCGCCCCCCACGACCGCCTCGGCGGCCGCCGCTTCGGCCAGGCGACGATCTGGCGCTGGCGCCAGGGCGGCCTGGAGTTTGCCCACCTGGGCGGCACCGCCGCCGAAATTCTTCCCGCCGACCGGGTGCTGCTGGGCCGGCCCGATGTGCTGATTATTGGCGTCGGCGGCGGCGCCAAGGTCTATGACGGCGCCGAAGCGGCAGCCGTGGTCAAGGGCCTGGCACCCCGGCGCGTCATCCCGGTGCAATACGTGAGCGGCAAGGCCCCGAAAGACTGTGACCAGGGCAGCATCGAGCCCTTCCTCAAGGCCCTGGCCGGCACCCCGGTGAAACGGGGCGGCAGCAGCATCAGCCTGCCCGCCAAGCTCTCAAACGCCACCCAGATCCTGGTGTTGCGCTGAGGGCCGGTGGGGTGGGGTTCAGTGGAACTCCTTCGCCAACCTTCAATCCTGCCGCCAGCCCGCCACCATGCTTCGCCGCCGCCAGCTCCTGACCCTGGGCCTAGCCGGGCTCGGCACCGCCCTAGTTGCCCCCGCCATCCGGACCAGCGCTAGCGGCAAGGGGTTACGGGTGATCGTGGTGGGCGCCGGCCTGGCCGGCCTGGCGGCGGCACGCCAACTGCAGCAGCAGGGCCATCGGGTCACCGTGCTCGAGGGACGCGATCGCCTGGGCGGGCGCACCTGGACCAGCCGGGCCTGGCCGGACCTGCCCCTAGACCTGGGGGCCGGCTGGATCCATGGGACCAGCGGCAACCCGATCACGGCCCTGGCCCGCAGCAGTGGTGCCCAGCTGGTAGACACCAGCCTGGAGAGCGTCCAGACCTATGGAGCCGATGGCAAGCCCCTAAACGCCAACCAGGAGCAGGAGCTCGATCGCCTAGGGCGCCGCCTGGTGGCCGCCGTCGCCCAGGCCCAGGAGCAGCAGGGCCCAGACCTCTCCCTCCAAGCCCTGGTGGCCCGCACCTTCGGCTGGGACCGCCTGAGCGGCGACGACCGCCAACGGCTCAGGTACTTAGTCAACAACCGCTACGAGCAGGAATACGGGGCTAGCTCCCAAGCCCTCTCCAGCCGCTGGTTGGACATGGATGGGGCCTACGGCGGCGGCGAAGCCCTGCTGGTGCCTGGCTTTAGTGCCATCGTCGAGAGCCTGGCCCAGGGGCTGACGATCCTCAGCGGCCAACGGGTGCAGGAGGTGATCTGGAACAGCCCCAGCGCGGCAGCTGGCGGATCAGGTGGCGTCACGGTGGTCTGCCAGGCGGGGCCCGGTGGCGAACCGCGCCGCTTCGAAGCTGACAAGCTGGTGCTGACCGTGCCCCTGGGGGTGCTCAAGGCCGGATCGATCCAGTTCAACCCGCCCTTGCCGGCCGCCAAACAGGCTGCGATCCAGCGCCTGGGCATGGGCACGCTCAACAAGTGCTGCCTGCGTTTTGCACGCCCCTTCTGGCCCACCGATGTGGACTGGCTCGGCCAGATCGACCCGGGCCCGGGCGACTGGATGGAATGGGTGAGCCTGGCGAAGCCCCTGAACCAGCCGGTGTTGATCGGCTTCCACGCCGGCGCCTCGGCCGTAGCCCTAGAAGCCCTCGACGACGCTGCCGTGGTGGCCAGCGCCATGGCCAGCCTGCGGCGCCTCTATGGGCCGGGGATTCCCGAGCCCATTGGCGTGCAAATCAGCCGCTGGCACGCCGATCCCTTCAGCGGCGGCGCCTATTCCTTCAACGCCCTCGGCAGCACGCCAGCCGACCGGCAGGAGCTGGCCAAACCCCTGGCCCAGCGCCTGTTCTTCGCCGGCGAAGCCAGTCACCCCAACCTGTTCGGCACCGTCCACGGCGCCTACCTCTCGGGCCTGCGGGCCGCAGCGGAGCTTCAGGCCAGCCCCTCAATCGCCGCGTAGGCCCGCCAGAACTGCTCCATCTGCGCTTTGGTGCCCAGGCTCACCCGCAGGGAGCCATCGATCAGGGGCTTGCCCGCCATCGAGCGCACCAAAATCCCCGCCTGGCGCAGGGCCTGCTCCACGGCGCGGGGGTCCGCCTGGGGCCAGATCAGCAGGTAATTGCCGCCGGCGCTGTGGTGGCGCACGCCGGCCTGGAGCAACTGGGCCACCAGCCAGTCGCGGGCGCCCAGCACCTCGGCCACGTAGGCATCCACATAGGCCTGGTCGGCCAGGGCGGCCAGGGCGGCCGTCACCGCCAGGCTGTTGATGTCATAGGGACCGGTGACGCGGCTAATGCGATCGACCACGGCCGCAGCCCCAATCGCAAAACCGATGCGCAGGCCCGCCAGCCCCGCCGTTTTGGCCAGGGAGCGCAACACCACCAGGTTGGGGTAGGCCGCAAAGGGATCGCCGCCGCCCAAAAGCCCCGGCAGCAGGCTGTCGCCGGTGAAGGCCTCATAGAGCTCATCCACCACCACCAGGGTCTGGGGCGCCGCCGCCGCCAGGGCCAGGATCTGGTCTGGGGCCAGGCGGGTGCCGGTGGGGTTATTGGGATTGCAGATCAACAGCAGCTTGGGCGGAGCCACCCCGGGCCGCAGCAGGGCGGCAGTGAGCGCCTCCAGGGGGAAAGCGAAATCTGGAAGTTCGTAGGGAATCGCCTCGATCGCCATGCCCTGCATCTGGGCGCAGGGCGTGTAGTAGCCAAAGGTGGGGCTGGTGGTGAGCAGCCGATCGCCCCGGTCGCCATAGGCGTGGAACACCGCATGGATCGCCGCATCCACGCCGTTGAACAGGCCGATGTGGTCGGGGCTTAAGCCCCCCGCGCCCGGCGCCTGGGGTGCCGCTACGCCAGCGGTTACCAGCAGGGAGGCCACCACCGCCTCGCGCAGGCCGTCGTATTCGGGATAGATGGCGAAGTGATCCGCCGGCATGGCCCGAATCGCATCCACCACCTGGGGACTGGGCCCCACCGTGTTCTCGTTGAAATCGAGCCGCAACAACCCCCGCCGCCCCTCCAGGGGCGCGCTGTAGGCCGTGAGCGACTCCACCTCAGGCCGCGCCTGGGGGAAAGGCAAGGGATCGATGCTGGCTGCCACTGGGATCAAGCCGGTGGTTAAGGGTCAAACGGAGGCGGCGTGACTGCCAAAGGCAGCCTAGGTCTGGGGCGCTGCAGCCCTAGATCGGTTGCAAGCCCAGGCCCCGCCTGGCCCAACCCATCCAACTCACATCCGCTCCAAGCTCGGAATCCCCAGCAGCCCCAGGCCGAGTTTGAGGGTGTCGGCGCTGAGGCGGCAGAGGGCCAGGCGGGAGCGGCGGGCGGGGCCGTCGGCCTTGAGCACGGGCACCTGGTCGTAGAAGCGGTTGAACACCTGGCTGAGTTCGAACAGGTAGCTGC
>JAEMQZ010000029.1 GCA_016463595.1 Synechococcales cyanobacterium SupBloom_Metag_052
AGATCCATCTAGGCCTTGGTGGGATTTAGATATTGAGATCGATAATGAGATTTAAAGGGGGTGTTAGAGCCGCCTGGGGTCAGGGGATCAAGGGGGTCACTTCCGCACCCTTGGGCACCTCGATCACAAAACCAGGTTGGGCCTGGAATGTCATGTCAGCGATGCGGGGGGTGGATTATAAGCCGGAATTCCGAGCAGGAATGGGAAATGGCCTTTCGGGGAGACTATTGGAGCAGGGGCTCTGACGGGTTGTCGTGTTTCACTTCCCTTCCTGCACGGGCATGAAGGTGCTCAACACACTCTGAGGGCGTCATGAATACACTGGTAAAAATGCATCATGACGGCTGCAGATGCGACCTTTGGATTTCTCCTGGTGCCGCTAAATGCACTATGGGCCAAGGTTGCGATCAAGTCGCCCAGTGTTTACTCTTCGTTGGAAAAGAATTGCCTGAGCGATCAGTCCAGCGCAAGCCAGCTGGGCGCGTTGGTGGTGATGAGCCAGGCCCGTTGGCGGGCCCGGGTAAGGCCCGTGTAGAGCAGGCGAGGATCCCAGTGGCGCGTTGGGGGGACCAGCAGCACCACCTCCTGGTACTGGCTGCCCTGGGATTTATGGATCGTGAGGGCCAGGGCCGGTTCGGCTGCGCCCAAGCGGGCGGGGTGGAATAGGCGTGGCCCAGGGCTGCTGGCTCCAGGCGTAGCGCCAACTTGGCCTGGAAAGGGCCCCGGAAATAGCACCAGCCGTTCGCCAGCCCGCTCCACCAGCACGCCGATGTCGCCGTTGGCGAGCCCCTCTTCGGCCAGGTTGCGCTGGCAAAGCACGGGCGTGCCCAGGGGCCAGTGCTGGATGGCTTTGCCGGCGGCCTTGCCCAGGAGCTGGCGCTGTACTGCCTCCACCCCCCAGGCCCCCTGACGCACGGGGCTGAGCAGCACGCAGGCCTCCAGTTCGGCCAGCAGGGCAGCGATGGACGCTGGGGGCCTGGGGCTGCGCTCGCCCTCGCCGCCGGCCCCGGCGGCCCAGGGTCCCCAGTCGATCCCCTCGGCCAGGTCCTGGAGCCGGTGCTGGTGGTGTCGCAATCGCTCCAGGGCTGGGCCGGGCAGGCGGTCCGCCGGGTGACGCTGCCAGACCAGGTTGTCTGCGGGCCCCAGGCTGGCTAGCTGGTTGCGCAAGCCATCCCCGCTCCCGTGGCGAAGCAAGGCGTCGCCTGGGCCAGGTCGCAGCGCAGCAGCGAAGGCAGCGATGGCGCCGTTGTTGCGATAGGTGGTTTTCAGTTCGATGGCGGCCTCGCCGAGGGCGAGGAGGCGGCCGGGCTGGCCCAGCTCCTGCAACACCGCGCCGGGGCCCACCGGCGGCAGCTGGGCCGGATCGCCCACCAGCAGCAGCTGGCAGGAGTCCGGCAGGGCCTCCAACAGGGCCGCCATCAGGGGTAGGTCCACCATCGACAGCTCATCGACCACCAGCAGGTCGAGGGCGAGCGGATGGCGGCGGTTGCGGCCGAAGCGCTCACCGCTGCTCTCCAGCAGCCGGTGCAAGGTGGTGCAGGCGGCCTGGCCCAGCCGTTCGGCCAGGGGGCCAGCCAGCCCTTGGCTGCCCTCCTGCAGGGTGCTGCGCAGCCGGGCCGCCGCCTTGCCCGTGGGGGCGGCCAGGTGCAGCCGCAGCTCGGGCCGCAGGGCCAGCAGTGCCCCGAGCATCTGCACCACCGTGCTGGTTTTGCCCGTACCGGGGCCGCCGCCCAGGAGCACCAGGCGATGACGCAATAGGGCCGCCACCGCCTGCTGTTGCTGGCGGTCCAGGCCCTGGCTTGCGGCGCTAGCCACCGCCTGGTCCACGGCCGTCGGCTCCAGCGGTGGGGACAAGGGCGCCTGGGCCCGGGCCGTGAGTTGCCCCAAGCAGCTCTCCAATTGCAGGTGCCAGCGGCGCCAACGCAGGCGCCCCTCGCTCCAAACCAGCGGCGCCTCCGGCAGGCGCTCGAGCTCGCTGGCTGGCACTGCCAGGGGTGAGGCGGCCAGGGCCAGGCGGTGCCGCTCCGGCCAACCCTCGGGGTTGATCGCTTCGGGCGCCGGGCCGTCGAGGTCGAGCTCCAGCTCGCCCCGCTCCAGGGCGGCGGCCATGGCCCCAATCAGTTCCGCCAGGGTGGGGTCCGTTGGGCTACTAGTGGCGTTATTACCGCCGCAGAGCCTGGGCAGGGCCTCGATCAGGGCCAGGGCCAGGGGACTGGGGGCTAGCGAGGCAGAGGGGAGTGGCCCGGCGTTGCCTGGTTCTGGACTGCCTCGATGGGCTGGATTGCCATCGGGGCGGAGCTTGGGCGGTTTGGCTGGGGTCATGGGGCCCCCCGGCGTAGCAGCGCGTCTAAGGCCAGCACCCGGCTGAGGGGCGGGCGCTCCACCAGGCAGCCCGGCACGGGGTCGGCCGTGGTGGGGCCGGGCAGGCCCCGCAGGAACAGGTAGGCGTAGCCACCTAGATGGGTGTTGGGGTCGTAATCAGGCAAACGCCAACGCAGATAGCGATGCAGAGCCACCAGGTACAGGTGGGCCTGCAGGGGGTAGTGGTGGTGCTCCATCTGGTGCACCATCGCCGCCTGGTCGTAGTGGAGCGGCCCGCAGGCGCTCGGTTGGCCGGCTGGGTCCCGCTCGCCAATCCAGTTGCTTTTCCAATCGATGACCCACCAGCGCCCAGCCACCCGGCAGACCAGGTCCATCGAGCCCGTCAGAAAACCGCGGCTGGCGATGTTGAGGCGCCCTAGTCCGCGGGCATAGGTCGCCCCAAAGAGTCCGCCCGGATGGCTGGCGAACACCTGGGCCAGGCCCTTTGTGGTGATCAGGGGCTGAACGCTGCCACCAACGCCAGGGCCGCCTGCCCGGGCCACGGCCAGGGGCAGGTCGAAGCCCATCTCGTTGATGCGCTGGGAGGTGGGCAGCTCGGCCAGACAAAATCGGCCAAGGGGGCCGCCCAAGGGGGTGTGGCGCAGCTGGTCTAGGGCCCGCTGGACGGGGTCCAGTTCCGTGGCGGCCAGGCCGGCCCGGCCCAGTTCCCGGCGGATCACTGCCGTGCTGGCGTCGCTGTTGCCGCCCTGCTGAAAATCGACCTGCTCAAGGATGCGGTGGAGGGCATCCCCCGGCCCGGCTCCCCGGGGAAAGTGGCTTAAGGGGCCATGGCGGCTCCAGGCTTCTTCCCCTGGCTCGCGTGGGCTACCGCCAGAAGCTGGTCGTCCTGATGGTCTGGGGGCAGGGTTGGGACCTGGCTCGAAATCGCCGCCAATCCCAGCAAGGGTTTCGTTCTCAGTTAGCAGTAGGTCTGCTTCTCTGCCCTCCTCGCTCACCTGGGGCGGCAGCGGTTCCTGGCTGCCATGGGTCCAGCCGGAATAACTGCTGCGGCCCCAGCTGCGGTCAAGCCGGTGCCGGGGCACGGGCCCGCAGCTGAGGGTTTCAGGCGTTGAAGGCGGTATCCAGCTGCTGGGCAGGGCTGGCAGGGGGGCGGGTTCGAGGCGCTGCAGGGGCAGGTCCCGTCCGCGGCCATCGGCTTCGAACAACCAGGGGCCGATCGCCCCGGCCTGGCCGGCAGGGTCCTTGGGCAGGCCCAGCACCAGCAGGTGCCGCGCCCGGGTGGCGGCCACGTAGGCCAGCCGCTCCCGTTCCTGGGCCTGGGCGGCCTGGTCCTGGAGGCTGGCCAGGCGGCCGATGCCCCAGTGGGGGTCCAGGTGCAGGTCCAGCCGCGGCCGGCTGGCCCCAGCGGGCTGCCAGCGACGACCGAGCTGGGCCAGGCCGGCCTTGATCGCCGGCTGGCCTTGCCAGAGGTAGGGGCAGATCACCACCGGGTATTCCAGGCCCTTACTGCGATACACGGTCACGACCGCAATCGCCGCCTGGGCCGCATCGCTGTTGAGTTGGTGGTTGGCGGGCACGGAGCGATCCTCTGCCAATCGCAGGCTGCGTAACCAGTCCGCCGCCGCCCCGGCCCCCAGTTGCTCGCAGTGCATGCGCTCCTGCACCAACTCGGCGGCCTGCATCAGGTCGGCCAGCAGTCGCCCACCCAGGGCCAACCGGGCCAGGCCCTCGTGATCGAGAAGCTGGGCCAGGCTGGCTAGTACCCCTTGGCGAGGCAGGTCCAGGGCGAGGCGGCTGATGGCTTCTGCCAGTCGATCCCAGCGCTCTGGATCGGGCCCTGCCAGCTCCTGGGCACTCCAGCCCAGCAGGGGGGAGGCGGCCAAAAGGCGCAGGCGCCTGGTGCTGCCCGGATCGGCCAGGGCATCGAGGAGCCGCTGCAGGCCCGTGGCGCCGGCGCTAGCAAACACATCGCCAGTACTGACTAGCCGGCTTGGTAGGCCGCGCCGTTGCAGGGCCAGCCGCAGGGCCTCCGCCTCCCGGTGTTTGCCGACGAGCAGGCAAAGATCGCCGGGGCTAAGGGGCCGCTGCTTGCTGTCGAGGATTGTCCCTGCACCGTCCTCGCTTGCTGGCCCGGTTTTGCCCTCGCGCAGCTGGAGCTGGCGCTGCAAAAGCTGGAGGCAAAGGGCCGCCACCTGGTCGGCCAGCTGGTCGCTATCGAGGGCCAGCAGCTGCAGGGGTTGCTCGCCTTCGTCCAGCAGCAGCTCCCCTTTTTCGGCGCTGGACTCCACTTCAGGCACCTCCAGCCCGGAAAGGGTCAGTCCCGGCGCCATCAGGGCGTTGAGGGCCTGCACCAGGGGTTTGGAGGAGCGGCGGTTCTGGCGCAGGCCATGGAGGCCATCGGCCCGGGCCCGGGCCCGTTGGTAGGTGGCCAGGTCGCCGCCGCGGAAGCGGTAGATGGCCTGCTTGGGGTCCCCCACTAACACCACGAGGTGACTGGCATTGGCTCCGGGTTCGGCCAGGAAGGCCCGCTCCAGGATTCGCCACTGGATCGGATCGGTGTCCTGGAATTCATCGACCAGGGCAACCCGGTAGCGCCGGCGCAGTGCCGTGATCAGGGCGCCGCGTTCTTGGCCGGAGGGGCCCGGGTCGAGGCCTTCGAGCAACTGGGCAAAACCCATGCGGCCGCTGCGCTGGCGCCGGCGCAGCAACTCCTGGCGGGCCCAATGGCCGAAGTGCAGCAGGGTTAGCTCTAGGGGCCCATCCACCAGCTCGGCGATCGCCTCGAGCAGGGGCTGCTGCGGCAGGGAGACCGGCCCGTCCTCGTAGGGGGCCACCATGCGGGTGAATGGCCCAGGGTGGAAGTATTCCCGCAACAGCTTCTCTTGCACCACCGCCCGGTAGCTGGGCAGGGCCGCTAGCTGCTCCTGGTCAGCGATCCAGCCGTTGAGGGCCCCGACCCGGTTGCTGCGCGGTTTGGCTGAGTACTTGCAGGCTGATGGGAACGCCTTGGAGCCGAATCGGCTGCGCAGGTCGGCGGCCGTGAAGCAGAAGGCCTGCTCCAGGGCCCCAGCGCCCTGGTGCCAGAGGCGGACAAACCGCTGCCAGCGCTGGGGCCAGATCGCCTCCAGTTGGGGGGCCAGGGGCTGGTCGGCGTGGATCTCCGCCGGCAATGGATCGAGCTCCAGGGCGGGATCGCTATCCACCCGGGTGAGCACGCCCACCAGGTGCTCGAAGCGCAGGCCCCGCTCCTGCAGGCCGCCCAGGAGCTCCGGCGGCAGGGACAGCAGCTGCCCTTGCCAGTAGTCATGCACGATTTCCAATCGCAGTTGGCTGTCGTCGCTCTCGAGCTCCACGGCCGGGCCCAGGCCCGCCTCTAAGGCCTGCCGTTGCAGGCTGCGGCGGCAGAAGCCATGGATCGTGGTGATGTCGGCCCGATCGAGATCCTCGAGGGCTTCGAGCAGGCGGGCGCGCAGGGTCCACTGGGCCTGGGGGTCGGGGTTTTGGCCTTGATGCCACTGGGCCAGGGTGTCGTCTGGATAGGTGTGGGACTCGCCTGGGGCTTCGAGGGCTTCGAGGCCCTGCTGCAGTCGCCGGGCGATGCGATCGCGCAGTTCGCCTGCGGCTGACTCGGTGAAGGTCACCACCAGCAGCTCCTGGAGCCGTTGCTGGCGTTCGGCCACCAGGCGCAGCACCAGGTGGGCCAGGGCAAAGGTCTTGCCCGTGCCGGCGCTGGCCTCCAGCAGCTGCAGGCCCGGATCGAGCGGGAACTGGTTGGCGTCGAAATCCTGGAGCGGCGGGCTGGGTCTCATGGCTTGAGGGGCTCCAACCGTTGCAATAGGGGGCCATGGAAGGCGCAGGCCAGCGCGCCGAAGGCTTCATCCACCAGCTCCCGGCCTGGACGGTCGGCGCCAAAGCAGAGGGCCAGGCTGGCCTGCTGGCGTTCGGCGCGGTGGTTGGGACCCCCTTCCCAACACTCGCTGGCCTTGGCCCGGCCCGTGCCGGCCTGGCGCCGTTCGGCTTGGGCATAGGCCCAGCCCGTTTCCGGCGGTAGGGGCCAGCAGTGCTGGCGCCCCTGCTCCCGCCAGGCCAGCAGTTGCTCCAGCAGGCTGCCGGCTTCCAGGGGACTGGCGGGCGCGCTGATCTGGGCCACGGGCCGGAACTGGTCACCATCGCGGCCGATCAGTAGGCCCCGCCGGGGGGCCGCCCCAGCGGCGGTGGCGAGCAACAGGGCCAGCCAGAGTTCCTGGTGGTGGGCGCAGCGCACCTGGGCCGAATGCCAAACCACCAGCGCGTCACCATGCCAAAGCAACTGCGCCTGCAGACCGGCATGCATCGCCAGGCGCCGCTCCCCGGGGCCGAGGTCCTGCAGGCTCTGGTGCAAGGAGCCGTAGCGCTTGTTGAGGCGTCCCGACTCCAAAATCCCGGCCGAGCGGGCAGGCAGCAGCCCCTGGCCGCGGTGCTGGACCAACCAATCCGGCGGGACCAGGGGATCTGGGGCGTCCGGGCCCGCTCCCCCCAGGGTTGGGGCGTCCTCCAGGCTTTGGCGCAGCAGGCTGGCGCGCAACCGTTCATCCAGCTCCAGGGGATCGAAATCCTCGAGGCCCAAGTCCCACTCCCGCGGCCGCAGGCCCAGCTGCTCCAGCCAGCAGTCCTGGGGCTGGAGCAGCCAGTGGCGCAGGTCGTTAAACGCCCCAGCCGCTCCCCCCTCCCCCGGGCCGCCGGCCAGGGGGAGATCGCAGGGGGCAGGACCATCCGCCAGGGCCAGGGGGGCCAGGACCGTGCTGGCATCAAGGGCCTGGCGGGCCGCCAGCAGGCGCCGGTCGCAGCTGGGGGCAGGCCTGGGGCCGAGGGGCAGGAAATTGGCCCGCTCCAGGGGGTTCGGGCTGTGCTCGACCAGGAGCTCCCGGGCTTGCGTCTCGCCGAGTTGCTGCTCCAGCAGGGCCAGCCATTGGCGCACCGGCGGGGCCGGTTGGCGCGCGTCGCCGTTGCGTTCGTCGCGACTGCACCAGCTCACCAGCAGATGGTCCCGGGCTGAGAGCAGGCTTTCGAGCAGCACATAGCGGTCCTGATCGCCGGGGTTGGGGTCGCCCAGAAGCCGCTGCTGCTCCATCAGGTGGAAGCCAGGCCGCTCCCCCTGACGGGGGAAGCTGCCGCCATCGAGGCCCATCAGCACGATGACCCGGTGGGGAATGGCCCGCATCGGCTCTAGGGCGCTGATCGTGAGCGAGCCACTGCGGTGGCCGAAGCGGCCGCTGTCGGCATTCAGGCGCTCGGCCAACACTTCCGCCAGCACCGGCGCCCCTAGCCGCAGGGGGCTGCCGGAGGCCACCTCCTGCCAGTCGGCGATGGCACTGCGCAGCAGTTGCAGTTCCCAGGCCCGTTCACCCCCGTCGCCGAACCAGCTGAGCAGGAGCGTGTCCAGCACCGGCGCCCAGTCGGCCGGGGAGCGGGCAAGCGCCAGGCGCTTGAGGCTGTGGCGCAGCCGGTTCAGCAGTTGCAGCCAGCGTCCCTGGCGCTCCAGGCTGCCGGCCATGGCCAAGGGAGCGCAACCCCCTGGGGCTAGCCCTGGCTGCTCCGGAAGCGCCAGCCCCAACACCAGCCGATCGATCGCCCAGGCCAGGCTGTGGGTCGGATCGCCGCCGCGATCGCCCCCATCGAGACCCCAGCGGAAGCCGGCCCGTTGCAACAGTTCGCCGAGGTCCGAAAGCTCGCTGGCCCCCAGGTCCAGGGTCTCCAGCAAGGGGCTGTGGCTGAGCAGGGCCTCCAGGCCCGAGGCCGTTAGCCGTTCCCCCCCTAGCCGCAGCAAGGCCAGCAGGCTGGTGGCTAGGCCGCCCTGGTCCTGCTGGCTGCGGTCGGTGAGCCGCCAGGGCAGGGCAATGCCGGTGGCGGCCGTGTCGCCAAACACCGCAGCCACCAGGGGGGCGAATTCCTCCACCTGGGGCGTCATCACCAGGATGTCCCGGGGGGTGAGGCTGGCATCGGCGGCGAGAAGTTGCAGCAGCCGATCCCGCAGGATCTGCACCTGGCGGAGCCGGCCCGGGCAGGCGTGAAATTCCAGGGAGCTATCGCCTGGGGGGCGCTCGATTGACCGGACCTGGTCCGGTTCCACCAGGGCCTGTTGCAGCTGTTCCAACAGGCTTGCCCGCCGCGGCTCCTGGCTGGGGGTGCCCGCTTCGGCGATGGCCGCGGCGGCGGCAAACAGGTCCTGTTGTTGAGATTCGCCCAGCTGGGTCTCGCCGCTGCCCTCAAGTAATTGCTGGAATTCGGCGCCGAGCCGGCCAAAACGGGCCTCCAGACTGGGCACCCCCAGGCGCCAGTCGTCCCCGAGGGGCTCCAATCCCAAGGGATCCAGGCCGGCGCCATCGAGGTTGGCCAGCCCAGCGGCCCTGGCCCCGGCCCCTCGGCGTTGCCATAGGTCCCGGCAGGGGGTGAGCAGGTAGATCTCCACCTCCAGCTGGCCGGAGAGGGCCTGGAGCAGGTCCACCTGAATTGGAGCCATGCTGCTCAGCCCGAACAATCGCAGGGGAGAGGGCAAGGCCCTAGCGGCCGCCATGGTGGCGGGATCGGCGGTTTTTAGGGCTGCGATCGCCTCCAGCACCCGCAGGCCAAAGGGCCGCGCGCCCAAGCGACTGGCCAATTGGCGTAGCAACAGCGGTTGCCAGCGCTGCTGCTCTGGCAGGGGCTGGCCCAGGCCGTCCTGGTCCTGGCCTTGCCACCAGGCCGCCACCATGGCCGGCCGGTAGAGGGTGTAGTCGTCGAAGGCATCGGCGATGGCCCGGCCCAGTTGCCATAGGGCCCGGTCCACCACCCCCAGGCCAGAGCCCCGGTCCGCCCCCGCCTCCTGGTTGCTAGCCAGGCTGCCCCTTTCTCGTAACCATTGGCCCAGCTGGCCGGCCTCTGGCCGCTCCATCAGTTCGGGCAACAGCTCCAGCAGGGGCCAGACCAGCTGGTTGGCGCGCCAGGGGTCGTTGCCGCTGGCGGCGGGGATTCCGGCTGGCGGTATGACCGCCTGGCTGGCCGGCAGGGGCAAGCCGTCCAGCAGCCGGCGCAGGTGGCTGCCGGGAAAGGGAAAGCGCAGGTTGGCGCTGATGCCGCCGGCAAAGGCCCCATCGCTCGAGTCGCTGCCCAATTCCAGGGCGAGCTGTTCGCCCAACCAGCGGCTGGTGGGCCAGGTATTGACCACCACCTGGGCCTGCTCAAACGGACCTGGGGGTTCGGCTTGCAGTTTGGCGGCGAGCACCTGGGCCAGCCACTCGATCCGGTTGCTGCGGTAGAGGGTCAGCAAGGATCGGGCCCGGGGGGGTTAGGGGGTGTCGCTTGCCGGGGTCAAGAACGGTGCGCCCTGGGAAACGCTGGAACTTTCTGCTGTGGCCGGGATCAGGGAGGGAGCCGTCCCTGCCGCCAGCCGCTCGAGGGCGGCCAGGCTGGGGTGGCCGCCCCGCAGCGGCTCGGGCAGGGAGCGCAGGCCGGGGCTGGTGGTGACTAGGCCCGTTTCCGGGCAATAGGCCGTGAGGTCGCCGCCGTAGCAGGCGCCCGTGTCGACCATGACGATGCCGTTGATTTTGCGCAGCCCGGGGCCGGGGGTGTGGCCGATCACCACCTCGCCGAAGCGGCCGTCGTAGGCCTGCCAAAAGGCCATCCGCACCGACAGATCCGGGCGCCAGCTGATCGGATCAAAGCCCGCATGGGTGGCGACCCAGCCGTTGCCCCAATAGGCAACGGGCAGGCTGTCGAGCCGCTCCAGCCAGGTGCGGCAACGGCGCTCGCCCAGGTGGCGGAAGGTGTCGCAGCCTGCCAGGCCCTGCTGGGAGCGCCAGCTGCCCTGGCGCAGGGCGTCTACCAGGTCCTGTTCGTGGTTGCCCTTGAGCCACACGGCCCGGTCCTGCTCCACCAGATCCCAGACGCGGTCCATGGTGGCGCCGATTTGGGGACCCCGATTGATCACATCTCCGCAGAAGATGAGGCGATCACAGGCCGGAAGTTTGTCAAGCAGGGCCTCCAGCGAGGCAGCGCAGCCATGGACGTCGCCGATCACCCAGTGGCGACGACTGCTGCTTGAGGACGTCATGAAAAGGACGCGTTAGGTCAATTGTGGCGCCAGGGGGTCGCATCTGTCATCCCTTTGGTTGCCGATCCCACCACCAGGCCCACCTAAGCCGGTCCCAAACCGGGCCAACCAGGGCCCGCCTGTCGGTTCGCTGGCGCACGAAACCCTGTGGCGCTGTTACTTTGCCGACACTTCGCCGCTGAACCCATGGACCCCCAGTCCCTGTCCGTGGTCCAGCGGATTGGCCTGTTGCTCAAGGCCCTTGATGGGGCCCAGCGCACCAATGAGGCCCTGGCCCGCTGCAGCGATGGCGAAGCCATGCTGGACGTGCTGCTCGATGCCTCAAAAAAACTGGGCCTGGGCCTGAGCCGCCAGGATCTCAAGACCACTCCGCCGATCCGGGACTGGATTTGGTGGAAGAACAAGGAAGCCCTGCTCACGATCGGCGACAACACGCCCCGCTACCACCAGGACGGCAACCAGGGGAAGGCCGCCAGCAAGTCCAAAGCCGATCCCCAGGTCGAGCTGGCCCAGGGCGGGGCCCAAGGGCGTAAAAAGTTTCTCGGTCTGTTCTGAGCAGCCGTGAGTGTGACCAGCTCCCATTCAGCTAGGTCAACCAGGCCCAAGCCCAGACCCCAAGTCCCTCAGCCCAAGCTGGCCAAGGGATCAATGATCGAGCCGCTGGGCGCATTGAACTGCCCCGTGGCTACGAACTCCAGCCGCAGTTTTAGGAAGGCGATGAACTGGGCATCGGTGGACATCACCGCCGCCGCAGGCCGGGGCACCCGCTTGGCCACGCTGGCCAGTTCCGGGGCCTCCAGGAAGGCGGGTCGGGTCACCAGCCAGAAATCGATCGTTTTGCCCTGCTCCTGGTAGAAGCGCACCCGCTCCCGCAGCACTTCCTCCAGGGGTTCTTCCACGGTGAGGAAGGTTTCGCTGGCTGCCACGAAGTGGTACGTGGTTGCGGTGGTCTCGCTCATGGGGTGGTGCTGCCGAAAAGGGGATCGCGGCGGGGATTCTGAACCAGGGCCTTCATTTGCCGCACGGCCGCCTCCAAGCCCACCGCCAGCGCCCTCGCCACGATCGTGTGGCCGATGTTGAGCTCCTCCATCCCCTCGATCGCCGCCACCGGCTCCACATTTTGATAAGTGAGCCCATGGCCGGCGTTGACCCGCAGGCCCAGGCTGCGGGCGATGAAGGTGCCTTCGGTGAGGCGTGCCAGTTCCAGGGGTTGGGCTTGAGCGCTGGCTTCGGCGTAGGCGCCCGTGTGCAATTCCACCCAGCGGGCGCCGCTGCGTTGGCAGGCCTCGAGCTGGCCCCGCTCCGCATCCACGAACAGGCTCACCGGGATGCCGGCGTCCTGAAGCCGGCCCACTAGGCCGGTGAGGGGCTCCCGTTGGCCGGCCACATCGAGGCCCCCTTCGGTGGTCACCTCCTGGCGTTTTTCCGGCACCAGGGTCACCATGTCGGGCCGGATCTCTAGGGCGATCGCCTCCATCTCGGCGGTGGCAGCCATCTCCAGGTTGAGGCGGCTGCGCAGGGTGGCCCGCAACAGCGCCACATCCCGGTCCTGGATGTGGCGCCGGTCCTCGCGTAGGTGCACGGTGATGCCGTCGGCGCCCCCGAGTTCGGCGAGTAGGGCATAGGTCACCGGGTCCGGTTCCAGGGCGCGGCGGGCCTGGCGCACGTTGGCGATGTGATCGATGTTCACGCCGAGGCTGGCCATGGCGATGCCGGGGGGGGTGGGGCGTATCCAGATCCTATGGACTGGGCCCGGCACTGCTCCCTTGCTGGCAACGACAAGCCCAGCAACCGTCTAGCTCTGGCCCCAGCCCACGGGATGGTTTGGCCCTGATTTTTTTCTGATGTAGAGCTGGTTCTTGTCTTGTATGGGGCTTCGTTGCAACCGTTGTAGAGGTCTCCCTGCAGCCGCAGGGGCAACTGCCCTAGCTGGGCCTGGAGGACCGATCTTGACCCCTACCTTGAGATCTACTCCCGGAATCCCCTTCCCCGGGCCCTTGACCCCCTTGCCCGGGCGCATGTCGGCGCAGCTCTCCCCTTCGATGACCCCCGAGGCCAGTCTCAGCGCCCGGGAGCCCAGTTCGGACGTGCTGGCCATCAACCCGGTCCTGGGCCGTCTGGCGATGGTGGTGACCCAGGATCTAGCCCTACCCCTATTTTTTCGGCGGCTCACCGTCCTCGGCGCCGAGCATCTGCCCCTTGAGGGACCGGTGCTGCTGGCCCCCACCCACCGCTCCCGTTGGGATGCCCTGCTGCTGCCCCATGCGGCTGGCCGGCGCCGCACCGGACGCGATTGTCGTTTCATGGTTTCGATCGATGAGATGGTGGGCCTGCAGGGCTGGTTTCTGCAACGGTTGGGCTGCTTCCCGGTCAATCCGCGCCGACCTGGCCCCTCCTCCTTGCGCCTGGCCGTGGAGATGCTCCAGGGCCACCAGCAGCTGGTGGTCTTTCCCGAGGGCCGCATCCAGCAAGACGACGAACCGCTGCGGCTGATGCCGGGTCTGGCCCGGCTGGCCCAGCTGGCCCTAGCCCAGGGGGTGCCGGTGCAGGTGCTTCCGGTCGGGATTGGCTATGGCCACAGCCGGCCCCGGCCCTGGGACAAAGCTGCCATTTGCTTCGGTGCACCCCAGCCCCTAGAGGGGGACGGGCGTCGGGCCTTAGCCAGCTTTACCTACAAGCTGGCGGCGGCGATGCAATCAGCTGAGGAAGCGGCCCGCCGGGCCGTGGGCCGTCCCCGGGGGGCCGCCTAAAGTCGTGGGTAGTTCGCCCCTTTGCTGTGCGCCGGCCCTTTGCCGCCCTCCGGACCGCTGCCCTGGCCAGCGGATCTACCCTTGTCCTAGTGCTTGCGGCGACCCTGCCCCTGGCAACGGCCAACCCGGCCGGGGCCCAAGCCCAGCCCGTTAGGGCCCTCGATTCCAGTGTCGGTGGCTTCAACTTGGCTTCGGTGAACGCCCTGCTGGCCAAAGGTGATGGGGCCGCTGCCGGTGGCAACTACTCCCAGGCCCGCAAGGACTACGACGAGGCCCGCGAGGCCTGTCGCCGATTGATCGGCTTTTACCGCGACCTGAGCGGCGCCTTCCGGGGGCTGGATGCCCGAATCCCCAGGGAATTGGATCAAAAGGGCCGCGAAGCCCTCGAAGCCCAAGCTCAAGCCAGCCTGCGTCTGGCGGCCCTGTTCCGTCGCCAGAACCAGCCCGAAGTGGCCGTCCCCCTCTTAGTGGAAGTGGTCAAAATCATGACCCCTGCCCGCGAAGAGGGCCGCAAGGCCTACCAGAGCCTCGTGGAGCTGGGTTTTGTCACCACGCCTTATACCGCGGCTGGCCCAACGCTCAACTGAGCCGGGTCTTCGCACTCCCCGAACGCCTACCTAGCTTTCCAAAGTCCCCCTGCCTTGCTGGTTCCCCGCCCATGGTTCAACCCGATCAGGTGAAGGACGCCATCCGCTTGGTGATGCCCGATGCCCATGTGGAGGTCGAAGACCTCACCGGCGGCGGTGACCATCTGCAGGTGAAGGTCGTGTCCACGGCTTTTGCAGGCCTCTCCAAGGTGAAGCAGCACCAACTGGTGTACGGGGCCCTGCGTAGCGAGCTCGCCAGTGAGGCCATCCACGCCCTTGCCCTCACCACCACTTCCCCGGCCGGTTGAGGCCTAGGGCTTGCCAGCGCGAGTCCCCTTGGTCGAGTTCCAGACCGATCCCCATTTCCCCTTCCCTGCCAGCATCTCCATGGATCCCAACACCCGCCAGCGCATCGAAAGCCTTGTTGCCAGCAGCCCTGTGGTTGTGTTTATGAAGGGAAATAAGCTGATGCCCCAGTGCGGCTTTTCCAACAACGTCTGCCAGATTCTCAATGCCCTGGCGGTGCCGTTTGAAACCTTTGATGTGCTCTCCGATCCGGAGATTCGCCAGGGCATCAAGGAATTCTCGGATTGGCCCACCATCCCCCAGGTTTATGTGCAGGGGCAATTCATGGGCGGATCCGATATTTTGATCGAAATGTATAACTCGGGTGAACTGCTCGAAAAGATCACGATTGCCCTGGCCTGAGTTCCGTAGCCATCCAGTGCCTAAATCAGGGTGCTGGATCGGTCATCGGCCATCTGGCCTAACTTGCCCACGCCTCAGTTACGCCCGGTTTCGTAGAGGGTGCTGAAGTTATCTCCCGGGCCAACGAAGCTGGAGGGATCCAGGATCCAGCGGTCCACCACCTCCTCGAGCCGCCGTTGTGAGAGCGGATCCAGCACGGCGGTTCGCCGCAGGGCATGGAGGTAGCCATCGGCATAAAGGCGCAGATCGGCCGGCCCGTGGTATCGGCTTGCCAGGGTTTGGCAGGCGTCACAAAGCGACTGGAAATGGCGGATCGAATCGAGGTTCTGAAGGGCTGTCATGGTTGGACAGGCAACAGGCGAGGCACGCGGGTAAGGGGTTTAGGGGGGGTGCTGGACAGATTGCAAGGCATCGCCTAAAACCAGTTGGCAGACCCGTCTGCAGATAGCTTAGATACACACGTCCAAACACGGTTGGAGGGCGCCGCGAACCAGATCACTGCCACGGCCACCGCCACCTCCCCGGGGACATCACTGCCGATGTTTGGCGAAGGGGCCCTGAAGCGGGTTCTCGTGGTGGAGCCCCATCCCACCCTGCGCACCGTGTTGGCCCAGCGCCTCCGCCAGGATGGGCACTTGGCAGCGGCGGTGGCCACGGCTGCGGAGGCGATTGATCTGTGCGAGGAGCAAACCCCCGATCTGATCATCAGCGCCGAACTGCTGGACCAGAGTTCGGCCCTGAGGCTGGCGGCCCAGCTGCGCACTCCGGTGATGGTGCTGACCGCCCGCACCGGAGCCGAGCCAGTGGTGGCCCTGCTCGATGCCGGCGCCGATGACGTGCTGCGCAAACCCTTTGGCCTGGAGGAACTGGCGGCCCGGTGCCGCAGCCTTTTACGCCGCAGTGGTAGCGGCCTGCAGGAACGGGTCTGCGTTGGGCCCCTCGAGGTGCACCTGTTGCTCCGCCAGGTGACCTTGCGGGACCAGCCCGTGGAATTGAGTCCCCGCGAATTTGCGCTGCTTTGCGCCCTATTAATGCCCCCAGGCCTGGTGCGCAGCCGCCACGAATTGCTGCGCATGGCCTGGCCGCCCTTCAGTGGCGGGCCCCGCTCGGTGGACACCCAGGTGCTGACCTTGCGCCGCAAGCTGGAGCAGGCCGGTCTTGGCGAAGGCGGCGGCATCGATACGGTGCGTCAGCAGGGCTATCGCTTCAGCCTCGACACCATTCCCGATTCAACGAGTGTTGCCCCGGCCGTCGCGACCAGCCCCAGCAACGCTGTTTGAGCTTCGTAAGGTCCTGGCAATGGCCTGAGGATGGTCTGGAGGGCTCGCCCTTCCCGATTTAAGGCGCCAAGCTTCCGGCCGATTGAAGCCCTAGGGCGACCAGTTCACCCAGCAGCATCAAGGCCGTCAGTACGGCTAGCAACTGGTAGGTCCAGGGGGGCGAAATCCTGCCGATGGCCTGGGTATCCAGCCCAGTGTGCTGGTGCAGCTGGTCTAGGAAATCGGCGAACTGGGTGACCCTTTGGGGCATTAAAAAGCTCCCTTTGGCGCTGCGCAGGTAATAAACCCTTCCCCCCTGGCTGGTGGCCACGGCTGTCAGAGCTGTGATCTCGTTCCATTCCAGGCTCCAACCGCGGCGTAGCCACCAGCTGCACCAGGGCGGATGGCCTACCACCAGGCCATTGGGGTCCACCGTCACGCTTTCACTGGTGATCGCCAGCACCAGCGCCAACCCCATTGGCACGGCGATCGAGAGCAGGGGGCGCAAGCCGCCGCTAGCGAGGAGCGGCAGGGGCACCACCAAGGCCAGGTAAAGACCCACCAGGGTGCCGCGGATCAGGGTTGCCATGCCGTAGTGACGCCGCTCGAGGCCCGCCCCGTGATTAGGTCCGGGTTGGTCAGCTTCGCCCCCAGCCTCCGAAGGGCTCATCGGTCTTCGGGGGAGCCGGGCAGCGGCTCCAGCAGGCTTGCTGGGCGGTAGCGGCCGCCAAAGACTTCGTCCTCCCGCCCTTTCCAGAAGCTGCCCAGGCGCATGAGGTCGGCGTGGGCCTCCTGCAGTTTCTCCAGGTAAGTGTCGGGATCCATGGAGTCCTTGGCCTCCTTGAGTTTTGACAGACGCAGCAGGTGCCACATCCAGGGTTTGCCCAGTTCGCCGCGCTGCTCCAGGTAGCGGGCGAGGTCGGCCGAGCTGGGGATCGGACTGGGCTGGGAGCTCATGGAGGAGTTGGGCCAGGACGACAGCCTATGGAAACTGGCCAGGGCGTTGTGGCTGGCGTCAGGTTCCTTCGAGCTTGCTCTGAATAATGGAAGGTTGCCTTAGGGCTCGGAAATCAAGGTGTAATTCCGATAGGCATATCTAGGGGAAAAGGTTGCTGGCGCTCCGCTAGGCCGCCGGCCTTCCCTACGACCGTCCCATCCTGGTGAGGGGCGCCACAATCCAAATTTGCTTGGACAAGTTCTGTGCCCACTTCGATGTGAAGCCCAAGCTGGCGCTTTCCCCTGCCGGCCTTATTAGTCCGGCAGCGCCCAGGGGTTGAGGCCCAGGTCGGCGCCCAGGCGATGGGCGCAGGCGAAACCGCTGAAGGCCACGGCATTGAGCCCCTGGCCGGGGAAGCAGGAATCGCCGACGCAATAGAGCCCGGGAATCGCCGTGCGGTTGAAGGGCATCGGCAGCAGCCCCGGCAAGCGCAGGGCCGGCACCGGGCCATAGCTGCCGCCGCTGCGGCCAAGGAAACGGCGGTGGCTGCGGGGCGTGCCCACTTCCCGATGCCGGATCGCCGCCGCCAGGCCGGGCAGGATGGCCGCTTCTAGGCGGGCGATCAGGCGATCCGAATCGGCCTGCTTCTTGGCGGCGTAGGCGGCTGGTTCAAGGCCGGTCCAGGCTTCGATCGAGGAGGGGCTGAAGGCGTGGACGATGTGGCGATCCGGCGGGGCCAGGCTGGGATCGAGGAGCGAGGGCATGGACACAAACACCACCCCCTGTTCGTCTTCCATCGCTTGCCAGTCCTCCAGCAGCAGGTGGTGGCAGTGGGTTCCGGCCGGGATCAGGGAGGCCTCCACCCCCAGATGCAAGGACAGGAATGAAGGTGAGGGCTTATAGCGCCGGCGCCAGGTGCGCTCTTGGGCGGGGGTGTCCTGCGCCTCGATCAGGCCGCCGAAGGTGTCCCAGCGGGTGGCATTGCTCACCACCCGGCGGGCCCGGATCTCCTCGCCACCAGCTAGGTGCACGCCAATCGCCTTGCCGTTGTCCAGCAGCACCTTGGTGACCCGGGCTTTGTAGCGAATGGCGCCGCCATGGCGCTCCAGCCCTGCTACCAACTTCTGGGCGATCACGCCCACCCCCCCTTTGGGGTAATTGATCCCGCCGGCGTGGCGATCCGAAAACACCATGCCGGCATTGATCATCGGCGTGAGGTCGGCGGGCATCACCGACCAGCAGAAACACTCCATGTCGATGAACTTGAGCAGGGCTGGATCTTGAATGTGCTTGCGGGCCACATCGCCCACATTCACCGGCAACCAGCGGGCCAGCCCCAGGCAGGCCAGGGGGGCCCGAAAGAACACCTTGGCCAGGTAGGCCGGATCCTCCAGCGAGAGCAGCGGCATCGCATCGAGGCAGTTGAACACACTCCAGCAGGTGTCATAGAAGGCGCGAATCCCCTGGGCTTCGTGGGGGAATCGGGCGCTCAGCCGGGCCACAAAACTCTCGTAATCCCGATCCACGGCCACATCCAAGCCAGCGGGCAGGTGATATTCCAGCTGAGCCGGATCGGCGATCGTTTCACACACTTCACCCACATCGGCCAGGGCCCTGGTGAGCAAGTTGGTATGCCCCTTCTGGCCGAAACCAAAGATCATCGAGGCGCCCACATCAAAGGTGTAACCCTCGCGCTTAAAGCTGCCACCCGAACCGCCTGGAATCAGGTAACGCTCCAGCACCAACACCTTCGCCCCCTTGACGGCCAGCTGGCTGGCGGTGACGAGTCCGCCGATACCCGAGCCAATCACCACCACGTCCCATGGGCCCTTGCCTAGGGCCTGACGGGCGGTGTCCGGAGCGGCGTGCGGAGCGGGGTCTAGCTGGCTGGCGGAGGCGGAAGACAGGCTGGCGGACACGACGCTCGGGCTGGGGTGGGGCAGTGGGCCGACCCTAAGCAGGGGCCAGCTGGGGTTGCGCCGGAGCTGGATGCCGCGCAAAGGGTGCCAGGTCGGCCAGGGACCGGTCCCGGTAGGCGCCGTAGCGGCGCCGCTTGTCGCGGATGCGCTCGGGCAGCTCCGGCAGCAGGCCGAAGTTTGGGGGCATGGGCTGGAATTTGCCGCTGGGTGCTTCGGCGATGAAGTGGGTCAGGGCGCCGATCATGGTGGTTGGCGGCAGGCTGATCGGCTCCAGGCCTTGGGCTAGCCGGGCCGCATTGGTGCCAGCCAGCCAGCCCCCTGCCACGGCTGCCGCGTAGCCCTCGGTGCCGGTGATCTGGCCGGCGGCCAGCAGGTTGGGCCGGCTGCGGAATTGCAGGGTGGGATCGAGCAGCTGGGGGGCCTCCAGGAAGGTGTTGCGATGCATCACGCCAAAGCGCACGAACTCGGCGTTCTCCAGGCCAGGGATCAGCCGCAACACCCGCTTTTGCTCGCCCCATTTGAGGTTGGTCTGGAAGCCCACCAGGTTCCAAAGCCGGCCGTCCTTGTCTTCCTGGCGCAGCTGCACCACGGCATAGGCCCGCTTGGCCCGGCGCAGGTCCTGGTCCTGCAGGTCGCCCCAGCGGGGATCCCAGAGCCCAATCGGCTTGAGCGGCCCGTAGCGCATCGTGTCTTCGCCGCGGCGGGCCAACTCCTCAATCGGCAAGCAGCCCTCAAAGAATTTGGCGTTGCCCAGTTCGAAATCCTTGAGCTCGGCCTGTTCTGCTGTTAACAACGCCTCCCGAAAGGCGAGGAACTGCTGCTTGTCCATGGGGCAGTTGATGTAGTCGGCATCGCCCTTGTCGTAACGACTGGCGCGGAAGGCCACCGTTAGGTCGATGCTCTCCCCTTCCACAATCGGGCTGGCCGCATCAAAGAAGTGGCAGTCCTGGCGGCCTGTGAAGCTGCGCAGCTGCTCAGCGAGGGCATCACTGGTGAGCGGCCCGGTTGCAAGCACGGCGATCTGGCCAGGACCCGGGAGCTCCAGCTGCTCGCGCCGCTCCACGGTCACGAGCGGATGGTTCTCCAGGGCGGCGGTTAGGGCAGCGCTATAGCGACCCCGATCAACCGCTAGGGCGCCACCGGCGGGCACCGCGTGGTGATCGGCTGTGTCGATCACCAGCGAACCCAGTTGGCGAAGTTCGGTTTGCAGCAGTCCTGCGGCCCGGTCGCTGCCTAGGGCACCAAAGCTATTGCTGCAAACGAGTTCGGCAAACTCAGCACTGTGGTGGGCCGGTGAGCGACGCCCGGGCCGCATCTCAACTAGCCGAACAGCCAGACCGGCCGAGGCAATTTGCCATGCAGCTTCCGTTCCAGCCAAGCCAGCCCCAATCACCAGCACGGGATCAGTTGGGCAGCGGGGAGACGGGCTGAGAGGTAACAACGATGAAATCGCGAAAGCCGACTCGAATAGTCCGGCTTGAACTCAGGCGCGGGCGCGCTTTAGCAAGAGTTGGAGCTGACCCACGGCAGCGCGGCCGATGTTGAAGGCAGCCCAACCCACGGCGAGCAGCACGGGGGTGGCAACCAGCAGGAGCCGAGCATCCATGGGTGTTGGGGAGCAAACGCGTCTAGTCATCTTACGGAACTGAAGCGTCCAATCGCGGCCAGATCAGCCAAGCCGATCGAATTTGCAGCACTTGGTGCGGGGAAGGTGCGAGCGCTCGCGGCTGGCCTGACCTTGGCGCCAAGGCACCGATGTTGAACTCCTGCCAAGGTGCTGCTCGAACTCTTGTTGTTGGCAGCCAACCTGGTGCTCAGGACCCGAAACCTGTGGTTTGGGAATGACCGGCATGGGCCTGGGCCAACTGTTGGTAGCGGCGCGCATGCTGACGTTGCTCGGCGACCACCTCGGCTGAGAGCTCCCTTTTGACCTGGGCAGGAGCCCCCATCACGAGGGAGCGGGGGGGCACGTCGCGGGTGACGACTGAACCGGCGGCCACTAGGGCCCCTGCGCCCACGGTGACGCCATTGAGCACGATCGCGCCGATGCCGATCAGGCAGCCGTCCTCCAGGGTCGCCCCATGGATCACGGCCCGGTGGCCGATGGTCACATCGGCGCCAATCGTCACCGGTTGGCCGGGGTCCCCGTGCAAGATCGCCCCGTCCTGCACATTGCTGCCAGGTCCAACCACGATGGGACAAACATCGCCGCGGGCCACGGCCGTGGGCCAAAGGCTGGCCCCTGCGGCTAGCTGCACATCGCCAATCACCACCGCACTGTTCGCCACCCAGGCATCGGGATGCAAGCGCGGCTCGGGCCAGGGAAACGTAGTCATGCCAGGGGTTGCTAAGGGCAGTTGGGGCCAGTGTGCTCCGTTCCAACCCCCGCCGGGGGCCTGCTGGCACTTGGAGGAGACCCCGGCTGGGTGATACGTTCGCTAGGTGCCCGAAAGGGCTGCCCCGGGGCAAGTCCCAGGCGGCGGGTCGCTAGCTCAGCGGTAGAGCACTCGGCTTTTAACCGATTAGTCCTGAGTTCGAATCTCAGGCGACCCATTCCAGTCACAGCCTTGAAATGGGCTGAAAAGTCTTTCTGGGCGGGAATCTTAGGTGTCGCCATCTTCCGACAGGATGGGACATGAGAAGACCGTTTTGGACGCCTTTTGACTGTTTTCTGTGCCTAGGAACAGACTGGTCGATGGGACCAGGGATGTGTAATCGAAGCGCATGGCCTTAAAGCAGGCCAAGGGGCGCCATCCGAAGGCGCCGCCGTTGCCGGCGGGGGTGGTGATTCAGCTGCCGCGATTGGGGTGGCGGATGCGTTGGCGGTGGGCCTGCCTTTGTTGGTGCCCCAGGTTGAGCCGGGCGATCCGCTGCCGATAGGGGGCTGGGTGTTGTTGCCGCCGCAGCGGGGGGCGGGGGGGTTGGCAGAGTGGTGAGGGGAAATTAGCTGGGCCCGCTTGATCAGCCGCAGCGGCGTCATCTTTCCTGGCAGTCACCGAACCTGAACATTGCCTGATTAGACGGTGCCATTCAGCAACCTCAAACCTCGTAGGGTTCGTCTGCGCCATTAGTAGTCGCCCACTTCGGTTCGTAGTTGGTGCCGTCGTAGGTAAGGACACTGTGCTCAAAGCTCAGCAGTTTTGGGTCAAACTCGCTGTCTAGCTCCAGCTCCCACCACCACTTGCGTAAGGAGGGGCGAACCAATCCTTCGCTCGTGTAGTCGACTTCTGGGTGTTCAAACCCAGCTTCGTAGGCGGTGCCTTCGTCTCCTACAACCCAGAGACCACCCACAAGGGACACGTGTTCGTCAGCTTCTAAGTCTGCGAGTCCGTCTGTTCCTTCCTTTTCGTTTGGCTTGAGTTTGTCCAGGCTGAGACCCCTGTAGAAGGCAAGCTCAGCTCCCCAACCGACCACCTTGTAGGACTTTTTTTCTGCTGTCA
>JAEMQZ010000100.1 GCA_016463595.1 Synechococcales cyanobacterium SupBloom_Metag_052
CGACTCAAAATCGAGCGCCTTCGGGTTTGTGGGTTCGAGTCCCACCGCTCCCATCCCCCTAGAGCCTGTCCATCCGGTGATGGACACCTACAGCCGCTATCCCTTGACCCTCAAAAAGGGCAGGGGCTGCTGGCTCTGGGATGACCAGGGCCGCCGTTACCTCGATTGCGTGGCGGGCATCGCCACCTGCACCCTGGGCCACAGCAACCGGGTCATGCAGAAGGCGCTCAGCCGCCAGCTTGGACGGTTGCAGCATGTGTCCAACCTCTATCGGATCCCGGAACAGGAGCAGCTGGCGGGCTGGATCACCAGCCACAGCTGCGCCGATCGGGTCTTTTTCTGCAATTCGGGGGCTGAAGCCAACGAGGCAGCGATCAAGCTGGCCCGGAAATATGGCCACACCCGCCGCGGCATCGAGCGGCCGGTGATTCTCACGGCCCAGGCCAGCTTCCACGGCCGCACCCTGGCGGCGGTCAGCGCCACGGGCCAGCCCAAGTACCACCAGGGTTTCGAGCCGATGGTGGAAGGGTTTCGCTTCTTTCCGTACAACGACACGGCCGCCTTTGAAGCCCTGCTGCAGGAGTGCGAGGCCGATGGTCCCCGGGTGGCTGCCGTGCTGCTCGAGCCCCTGCAGGGGGAAGGGGGCGTTAATCCGGGCGATTCCGCCTTTTTCGCCCGGGTGCGCCAGCTTTGCGACGAGCGCGACATCCTGCTGATCTTTGATGAGGTGCAGGTGGGGGTGGGCCGCAGCGGCTGCCTCTGGGGTTACCAGAACTTGGGCGTGGAGCCCGATGCCTTCACCCTCGCCAAGGGCCTCGGAGGCGGCATCCCGATTGGGGCCCTGGCCGTCAACCGCCGGGCCGACGTGCTGCGGCCTGGTGAGCACGCCAGCACCTTCGGGGGCAATCCCTTCGCCTGCCGGGCCGGCCTCACCGTGGTGGCCGAACTGGAGCGGCGCCAGCTGGTGGCCCACGCCGGCCGCATGGGTGTGCTCTTGCAAGGCCTTCTAGGCGAGTTGGTGCAGCGCCATCCCCAGCAGCTGGCCGGTGTGCGGGGCTGGGGTCTGTTGCAGGGCCTAGTGCTCCAGCTTGAGGGCCCCACGGCCCCGGAGCTGGTGGCCGAGGCCATGGCCCATCGCTTGTTGCTGGTGCCGGCCGGGCCCGCGGTGGTGCGCTTTGTGCCGCCCCTGGTGATTAAGCCGCGCCAGCTGCGGCTGGCGGTGCAGCGCTTCGAGGCGGCGCTCACCAACCTGGTGGCCATTCGGGCGGCCGCCGCCCCAGCCGACCAGGCTCTTGCCAAGGAAACGGCCTAGGTGGGTCTGGGCCTGCCAGAGCCGGTAGATCTGGACGATCTGCTCGAACCCTTTGCCCGCCGGGGCGTGGACCTGGGCCTCGATCGGTTGGCCGGGGCCCTGGCGGCCGGTGGCCATCCAGAGCGGCGCTTTGCTGCCGTGCAGGTGGCAGGCACCAACGGCAAGGGGTCGATCTGCACGCTGCTGGCGGCGATCCTGGCCGAGGCCGGCTTGCCCTACGGGGTTTACCGCTCGCCCCATTTGCTCAGCTGGTGTGAGCGCTTGCAACTGGGCAATCGCTGGATCACCCCCGCCGAGCTGCGCGCCGACCTGGGCCGTTGGCGTCCGCTTGCCAGCGCCTTCAACCTCACCCCCTTTGAACTGCTCACGGCCGCCGCCTTTGATCGCCTTGCTGCCGAAGCGGTGCAGTTGGCGGTCCTGGAGGTGGGCCTGGGCGGTCGCCTTGATGCCACCACCCTCCACCCCGACCGCCGGGTGATTGGCTTGGCCACGATCGGCCTGGACCACTGCGAATACTTGGGCTCCAGCCTGGCGGCGATCGCCTTCGAGAAGGCTGGGGTGTTCCAGCCGGGGGCCATCGCCATCAGTGCCCCCCAGGAGCCGGCGGTGGCTGCCGTTCTTGCCGACCAGGCCCGGCGGGTGGGCACGGAGCTGTGCTGGGTGGAACCGTTGCGGCCCCAGGCCTTGGGTGGGCCCCGCCTGGGCCTGGCCGGCGATCTGCAGCGCCGCAATGGGGCCGTGGCGGTGGCCATGGCCCAGGCCCTGGGGCAGCAGGGCTGGGCCATCGAGGCGGGCGCGATCGAGCGGGGCCTGGCGCTGGCCCGCTGGCCTGGTCGGCTGGAGATCCGCTCCTACCGGGGCAAGCCCCTGCTCCTCGATGGGGCCCACAACCCGCCCGCCGCCATCGCCCTGCGCCAGGAGCTGGACCAGGGGGAGCTGGCCCCCTGGGGGGCGGGCGGGCGCCGTTGGTTGCTCGGGATCCAGCGCCACAAGCAAGGCGCGGCCATGCTGCGGGCCCTGCTGGCCCCAGGCGACCAGGCGGCCATCACCCCCCTGCCGGAGCACGCCAGCTGGAGCGCTGCCGAGCTGGCGGTTGCCTGCCCAGAATTGGCCTCTCAACTGCGGCCGGTGGCCGATCCCGTCGCCGGGCTGGCCTGGCTGCACCTTCGGCTTGGCCCCGAGCCCGGGGCCGGCGAGCTGGCTTCGCCAGAGGAGGGCGGTTCTGGGGAAACTGGGGCAGCCCTGCCGGTGGTGGCCGGTTCCCTATACCTGCTCGGGGCCCTGATCCCTTGGCTCGATCCGGCCGCAGCAGGGCCAGGATGAGTGGGGCTGGGAGGTTCAATTGGATCGCAGCACTCCCACCGCCCAGCCCCTTCGCCCCTGGTATTCCATGGACCAGCTTTCGCGTCGAATCTGGCTTGATCCCTCGGAGGGATCCCCCTGGGCTGGCCCATCCGCCCAGGGGACAGTCAGGCGCGGCCTCGCCCACCTGGGCCTGGGGCTTCGGAATTTTGGGGCAAGGGCGTTGGCGGTGGTGCTGCCTGCGGTGCTGATGGCCGTGCTGCTCGCCCAGCCCGGGGCCGGTTGGGCCTTTGAGAAGGTCGACTACACCCTCACCAACCAGAGCGGCCAGGATTTCCATGGCCAGGCCCTGGCCAACAGCTCCTTTGCTGGGGTGGCGGGTCGGGGCGCCAACTTTGCCGGCGCCGATCTCAGCGGCGCGATCCTCACCCAGGCGGCCTTCCCTGCCGGTGACTTCAACGGCACCGACCTCACGGATGCCCTGATGGACCGGGCCGACTTCAGTGACACCGACCTGCGGGGCGCCATCCTGCGCGGGGCGATTGCCTCGGGCAGCCGCTTTGGCGGCGCCCGCATCGAGAACGCCGATTTCAGCGATGCCCTGATCGATCGGGCCAGCCAGCGCCAGCTCTGCCGTACGGCCTCGGGCACCAACCCGGTCAGCGGTGTAGGCACCAGGGAAAGCCTGGGCTGTTAGGCCGCTTGCGCTCCTAGGGCAGCTCCGGGACTGCCAAGCCAGCCTGGCGCTCGAGCCAGCCGCGCAACTTGCCGGGATTAAGCAGGCCGGCCGGGTCGTAGGCAGCTTTGGCGGCCACTTGCTCGGCGTCTACCCCCCCCAGGCCGCCCTCCTCCACCGTGATCGCGTGGGGGTTGAACAGCACCGCCCCCAGCTGGCGGCATTGGGCGATCAGCCGCTCCAGGGCCCCGGCCCCCTGCCAGCGCACCAGGGGCAGGGCGACTAGGCGCTGGCTGCCGCCCGAGCGCACGGCCTCCAGGTGCCAGAGCAGGGCGTCCCCCCAGGTCGCCTTGAGGGCCTCCAGGCAGGGCGCCTCCGGTTGGGGCAGGAGCAGCTGCAGGTAGGTCCAGCCGGGATCACGGGCCCGCAGGTGCAGGGTGGTGTGGTTCCAGCAGAGCTCCCGCAAGGGCACCCCGAGGCTGGCTCCCTGGGGCGCCTGCCAGAGGAGCTGGCCGCCTAGCTCCTTGAGCCAGGCGCTGATCGGGGCCACCGCCCCTGGGGCGGCAAGCAGCAGCAGCCGGTGCTCCTGGCCAGCGGCGGGCTGGCAGCCGCTGGGCCAGGGCACCTGGGCCGCCACGGCTGCCTCCAGCAGGCAGAGGCTATTGAGAAGCAGGGCCGAGGCCGGCAGCTGCTGGGCCGCCGCCAGGGCCGCCGACCAGGCGGAAAAGCCAACCACGAGCTGGCGCCAGGCCACCGCCTCGGTCGTGGCCAGGCTCAGGGCCGTGATGATGCCATTGCAGCCGTAGGCATGGTTGATCGCCCGCGCTGCGGTGGCATCCAGTTGCAGCCGGCGCGGCTGGGGCTCCAGGGTCACTAGCTCCAGCCCCAGCAGGTGGCCCGGATCGCCCAGGAAGCCCCAGCGCAGGGAGCCGATGCCACCGGAACCGCCGGCGATGAAGCCCCCCAGGCTGGCGCTGCGATAGGTGCTCGGCACCAGCCGCAGGGCCCGACCCTGGGCTTGAAGCTGCTGGTCCAGGTCCTCCAGCAGGATGCCTGCCTCGGCCGTGACCACCCCGGTTTCGCCATCGAGGCCCCGCAGCCGTTTCAGGCCGGTGAGATCGAGCACCAGGCCGCCGGCCAGGGGCACGCATTGGCCGTAGTTGCCCGTGGCCGCGCCCCGCAGGGTGAGGCTCACCCCCTGGCGGCTGGAGGCCGCCGCCACCCGCAGAACCTCGTCAACGCTGTGCACCCGCACCAGCATCTGGGCGCGGCAGCCCGTCAGCAGCGGCGTCAATACGGGCGAATAGACGAAGGCATCGGCGGAGCCCCGGGCCAGCTCCTGGGACTGGCGCAGGGGGGCCAGGCCGGCGGCCAGCAGATCCGCCTCCAGGGCCTGGAGTTGGGCCTCGCTGGCCAGGGGCGGCAGGGGCCCGGGCAGGGCCCTGGGCAACACGGGCATCGGGCCGTTCGGATCGCTGCTGGGGTGAGGGGGCATGGTCATGGGCGTTGGCTCAGGGGCCCAGCCTGGCGGCGAATGGGGTGAGCATGGGCTGGGGGGCTTCCGCTGCCGGTGGCTTGAGCCACTCCCCGGCCCGCAGCACCCGTCGCTGGGGCGGCCGGGCCAGCAGCTCGCTCCAAGAGCTGGCACCCAGCACCACCAGGTCGGCCGGGGATCCCAGCCGCAGAACCCCGTCCCAGTCCAGGCCCATCAGCCGTGCTGCTGCGCTGGTGAGGGGCGCCAGGCCTAGGCGCCGCCAGGGGGCCAGCTGGGCCGCCGGAGCGGCAAAGCGCAGCAGTTCGATCGGATCGAAATCGCCGCCCGGATACCAGGGGTCCTGCACGTTGTCACCGCCGAGGGCCACGGGCACCCCCGCCTGCTGTAGCAGGCGGATCGGCGCCAGGGGGCGCTCCGGAGTGGTGAGGCCGCCCTGGTGGCCGAGCAGCCAGAAGTTGGTGGTGGGCAGGGCCACCACCTGCAGGCCCGCGGCTGCCATGCGTTCCGCCAGTCGGACCCGGGCCCCTAAGGGCAGCAGGCCCATGCTGCTGGCATGGCTGCAGGTCACGGGCACGCCACAGCCTTGGCGCTCGATCAGGCTGGTCAGCAGGGCCACGCCCGCCCCCGGGGCCGCTGAGCCCTCATCCACGTGCAGGTCCACGGGGCAGCCCAGCCGTTCGGCCAAGCGCAGCAGGGCCAGGAGGTGCTCGGCATCGCTGGCGCTGCTGCGGAAGGGCGGCCCCAGTACCCC